>JAOAHX010000008.1 GCA_026415035.1 Thermodesulfobacteriota bacterium
CGCTAAGGGAGACGGATCTATCGAAGAGATCGGACATCTCGTCGAGCATTGCCGGGGTGAGGGTGTCCGAAGAGGCGGTGACAAGGCCGAGGTGGCGGCTCGGAAGCAAAGGAAGGGCCCCTCTCGGGATCGCCCCTAAGAGAGGTGGCAGAGAGGCGCCTTCGAGGGATCGGGAAAGCCACATCTTGTGGCTTTCCGATCCGCCCTGATTGCCGATGACGCCTGCAATTCGAAGGACATTGTCGAACTCGACACACCCTTTCACGAGGGCGGCAAGGCTTCGGGCCATGCCATGGACATTCACCACCAGAAGGACCGGTGCATCGAGCCAGCGAGCGATCTCTGCGGTGCTGCCCTCCAAGGTTTCCGGATCGGCGCCATCGAAGAGTCCCATCACTCCTTCGATCACTGCGAGGTCGGCATCTCCGGTGGTCCGGGAGAAGAGCCTGAGGACATATTCCTTCGAGGTCATCCAGCCATCGAGGTTGTAGCAGGGCCTTCCGGAAGCGAGGCTCAGGTAGGTGGGATCGAGAAAGTCGGGTCCTACCTTGAAGGTCTGGACCCTCAGGCCCCTTCGTCTGAAGGAGGACACCAGGGCCAGGGCGACAGAGGTCTTCCCCGCTCCGCTCTGGAGGCCTGCGATGACGATCCTCGCAACCGATCTCTTCAATATTCGATCCCCCGCTGGGCCCTCCAACCCTCTCGCAAACCGTGTTTGAGGCAAAGCATCTCGGTCACGGTGTCGGCCTCCTCGATCAATCCCGGGGTCGCCCCCCTTCCGGTCAAAACGAGACAGACCTTCTCGTCACCCACTCGGAGGAGTTCGATCACCCGATCCTCCTCCACCAATCCCTTGGCGATGGCGGTGCAGATCTCGTCCAGAACGATCAAATCGTATCGCTTCGACTGCAACGCCTTGAGAACCACTCCCAGAGCATTCTCTGCGGCTTTGCGATGTTCAACAAAGGCTGGATCATCGGCCGGCGGCGTAAAACCGCTTCCCATCTGGAGGACCTCCACTCCTGGAAGGTCTCTAAGGGCTTTTAATTCGCCGACCGATGGGTTCGATTTGATAAACTGGATCACAAGGATCCGAAACCCATGGCCAGAGGCCCTGAGGACGATTCCCAGGGCCGCTGTCGTCTTCCCCTTCCCCTCGCCCGTAAAGATCAGGATGCGCGGCTTTCCGTCCATCCCTTAGCCCTCTTCTTCATTTAAGCCCCATCACCCTGTAGATCTCGTCGATCCTCAAACTCCTACGGACGACCTCTGCAAGCCTCTCCAACGCCGGCTCCAGATCGTAATAGGCACAGATTTTTCCGAGGGGAGGGAGGCCCCGGCGTACGCGCAAACGGTCGATGAACCAGCGTCTGAACCCGTCGGCATCGAAGATCCCGTGGAGGTAGGTCCCCCAGATCTGCCCTTCCCCGATTGCGCCTCCGATCACCTCGCCATCGTCACGCCTTACGAGGGGCGTGAGGAAGCGAAAATCGGTCTCTCCATGGTGGATCTCGTAACCCTGGATTCTCAAGCCCGAGGCGAGGTGTTGCCCTTCGACGCGAAGGAGCGTCTTCTGGGCCGCCATGGTGGTTCGGATGGGGAGGAGACCCATCCCCGGAACGGTTTTCTCGTTCGATTCGACCCCTAAGGGGTCTTCGATCCTCTCGCCCAACATCTGTAACCCGCCGCAGAGACCCACGATCTCCGTTCTTCCCTCCCTCGCCAGGCCGATGATCTTCTCCTCGAGCCCGCTCTTCCGGAGATACCTCAGATCGTTCACCACGCTTTTGCTTCCCGGGAGGATGAGGACATCAGGGTGATCGAGGTCTTTTGGCGATCGAACGATCCGGAGGAAGACATCGGGTTCGATTCGGAAGGGGTCGAAGTCGGTGAAATTGGATATGTGGGGCAGGTCGATCACGGCGATCTCCACGGCTTCGGGCTTAGGAGGCATGTCGAGGCCTCCGCTCTTGAACTCGACCGAGTCTTCTTCGGGCAATTTCAGATCTTGGAGATAGGGGACGATGCCGAAGAAGGGAAGCCCTGTGTGTGCCTGGGTATATTTCATTGCCGGGTCGAGGAGATCCTTCTGGCCCCGGAAACGGTTGATCACGAAACCGGCGATCAGCCGCCGCTCCCACTCTGTTAAGACCTCGAGGGTCCCGATGAAGGAGGCGAAGACCCCACCCCGGTCGATATCTCCCACGAGGATGACCGGTGCTCGGGCATATTCGGCCATCCTCAGGTTGGCGATGTCGTGGTGCTTGAGGTTGACCTCGGCCGGGCTTCCCGCTCCCTCGAGGACGATGACGTCAAACTCTTCAGCCAATGAGTCGTAGGCCTTCTTGGCGGCCTCGAAGGCCTCCGGTTTAAATTCGATGTACCGGGAGACCTCCATATGGCCGACGGGCCTTCCGTTGAGGATGACCTGGGATCCCGTGTCGGAGCTCGGTTTGAGAAGGATCGGGTTCATCCGGACATCCGGATCGATCCGGCAGGCCTGGGCCTGCACCACCTGGGCCCTCCCCATCTCTCCACCGTCGCGCGTCACAAAGGAGTTGAGCGACATGTTCTGGGCCTTGAAGGGCGCGGGTCGGTATCCGTCCTGGAGGAGGATTCGGCACATGGCCGCGGCGAGCACGCTCTTTCCCGCATTGGAACCCGTACCTTGGAACATGACGGCAGGCGTCCTCTTCCGTTTCGAAACAAATACGGAGGGGAAACCCATCTCCTTCTTCAGGGCATCGAGGAGCTTAAGGTTCTCCTCCCTTCTCCTCACCGCTACGCGGAAGAATCGCTCATCCAGTCCTTCGAAGTTGGCGCAGACACGGATGGTGATGCCGGAGGAGAGCAGGGCCCGGAAGAGACGATGGGCATTCATACCTTTTCGATCGATCCGCACCAGAAGGAAATTGGCCCTTCCCGGATAGACCGTCACTCCGGGCAGTGAAAGCAATTCGTCAAAAAGGAATTCCCGTTCCTTACGGACGTACATCCTGGTTTGGCCGATAAAGGCGTCGTCCTTGAGCGCTTTCTCGCCCACGGCCTGGGCAAGGGCGTTGACCGACCAGGGAGGCTGAAGCTTCTTCATCTCATCGATCAAACCCTTTTCTGCGATGGCAAAGCCGAGTCTCAGACCCGGGAGGGCATAAAATTTTGTGAGGGAACGAAGGACGATGACGTTGGGAGGTCTATCTTTGATGAGGCTTTCCACCTCGTCCACAAAGTCAAGGAAGCTTTCGTCCACGATAAAGAAGGTGGAGGGATGCCTCGTTGCCAGGTCTCTTATCGCCTCGGGTGGAAGGACGAATCCGGTGGGGTTGTTAGGCTGTCCTAAAAAGACGATCTCATCTCCGATGAGCTTCGAATCGAGCACGGAGAGATCGAGTTTGAAACCTTCTTCCTCTTCAAGGACGATCTTTTCTATGGGTTTTCCCGTCAAAATCACCGCTTTGGCATAATCCGCGTAGGTCGGAACGGGGATGAGGGCCCTCGAGAAGGGCAAAGCCCGGGGAAGAAGGTAGATGATCTCGGAGGAGCCATTTCCCGCGAGGACCTCTTCCCCTCTCACACCATATCGATCAGCGATGGCGGCCTTGAGGAGGCTGCATTCCGGATCGGGATAGTGGACGATCGAACTCAACCGAGAACTGATCAGGGGACGAAACCATTCCGGAGGCCCCAAGGGGTTGATGTTGGCCGAAAAGTCGAGAATATCCTTTTCGGACCGACCCGAGAGCCTGCCTAGCTCCCTCAAATTTCCTCCGTGTTCATGGTCCGCCATCCCAGCCGATCTTGCTCCCTGGTTGAGGATACATGTTTAAAAGTTAAAAGAGAGGCCTCCGAAGAAATTTCGCTCCGGAGATGGATAATAGAATGGGAGGCCCGCGACATTGAGGACGCCGTGTTCGGCATACTTCTGGTTGGTGAGGTTGTTTACGCCCACGAAGGCTTTTAGGCCTCTCCACTCATAAGAGAGCTTGGCATCGAGCGTATAGTATCCATCGAGTCTTCCTGCTCGATTCCCCCAGTCACTGATGAAATGGCGGGAGCCTACAAAATTGGCCCTACCGCTAAAGGTGAGGCCTTTGAGAAAGGCATTTCCGAAGGCCTCTCCAAAATGGAGATCCGTCCCTAAAGAGCCTTTGTGCCTTGGAACGGCAGGGATGTCGCTCCCGGAGAAGCCGTCTCCCCGGAGTTTGGGATGGACGTATCCATAATTTCCCCAAACATGGAACCCCTGGAGGGGTTTCGCTTTTAAACCCGCCTCCAACCCACGGCGCCTCGTCCTCGGGTAGTTCTCATTGCTGAACGTGAGGGGATTAAAGAAGAGCTCGTCTCGAAGATCCGCCCAGAAGAGGGTGAGAGTCCCTTCTAACCAATCGTTTAAGGCGTGACGGATACCGGTTTCGTAGTGGTATCCTCTCTGGGGCTTGATCGCGGTATTGGCCTGAAATAGAGGAAAGTATTGAATCAATTCATCCGACACCGGAAAACGGAAACTCCTTTTCAGGCTTAAAAAGACAGAACTCCCCTTTCCGAAGAGATAGTTGAGCCCTATATTCCAAGCTGGCTCGGATTCCCGTTTGCGATCCTCGGCGCCCGAGGAGGCCTGGGCGACATCATAGGTAACCCATTCCCATCTTCCTCCGAGGGAGAGAAAGAGCTTTTCGAGTATGGAAAATTCATCGTAGAGATAGAGGCCGATCGACTTTTTCTCGACGCTGATACGGTCAGGGCCGAAGAATAGGGATTCGGAATCCACCTTTGAATCGGAATGATAATAATCCAAACCCAAAATGAGCTTATTGGCGCGGCCTCCTATTGTTTTTTCAAGCACATACTTGGGGGTGAGTCCGAAGGTGGAAAGATTCTTTCTGTCTTCAAAGAAGAAGGAGCGAAAGAGACTGTGCACCTCGCGATGCCGATAGGAGAGATCGGTTTCGACCCGGCCCATCTCCTTGAAATCCATTTTGGTGCCGAGGGAGAGGTAGCCGTCGTCCGTATCCGCTTTATCGTCAGGGTTCAGCGTCGTCCTTCTGTCAACTTTATAAAGGAACCGTGGAAGGGCCCCTGGCATACCATAATCGTCTCGGTGGAAATTTCCGTTTAAAGAAATTTGCAGGGTGGGATTGAGGTCGAGCTGGATCTTGCCACCGATGTCCTTATATCGGAAAAAGTTGTTTTCCCGATAGCCTTCGGTGGAGCTGTAAACCCCGTGAATTAGGGCGGAGAGGGGACCGGATTTTCCTGAAACGGAGGCGCTCTCCTTATGATAGAGATAACTTCCCCTTACAACCTCCCCTTTGACAGAGAAGGGTTTTTCAGGTTTTTTGGTGATGATGTGGATCACACCGCCGACGGCATTGTCTCCATAGAGGACGCTTCCCGGACCCCGGAGGATCTCTATCCGCTCGATCTGATCCAGGGGGATCTGGGTCCAATCCACCCCGCTTAGATCGATCTCGTTCACCCTCCTTCCGTCCACGAGGACGAGGGTGTTGAGCAGACCGGTTTCACCGAATCCCCGGACATCGACCGAGACGGTCTTTCCGCTTCCGGTGTAGTCCCGGACCACTACCCCGGCCTCTGTCCGCAACAGATCGACCGTCGATTGGGCGTTGGATCGCTCGATCTGTTCTCGGGTGATGACGGTGATATTGGCCGGAATCTTTCTTACCTCTTGGGGGTCTCTTGTGGCGGTGACGACGATGGTTTCGAGGGTGATCTCTTTTTCTTGAGCCCTCAAAGAATTTGGGTCGGCGAGCAGCAGGATCGTCGTTGCAAGAAGGTAAAAAAACCTTATCATAGGAACCCTCCTCTCGATGTGTTCCATTGACCTGGTTTTTCGGGGGAGAAGAAAGGGATCAAAAAAAATCCCCGGCCTTCGCACGAAAGACCGGGGATTTTACCCGCTTTTGACCCTTCACAGTCTCGACCTCGAAGACCTTTGCGTGAAGCGCATCCGGGCAAGGTTTTCTGACTTTCCCGACCTTAACTCGCCTTCCCAATCCCAAGGACCAGTGGCTTTCTCGTTAAGGCGCTTACCTCGGCTGGAACCGAGGTCGGGATTACAGCGGCGGGTCCGTCCCCGACTCTCACGGGGTTCCCTTTTCCCGGATACCACCTATTCAATTGATCTCCCATTAACCGATTGAGGAATAGGTTGTCAAGACGGTCGGGGTTTAACCTTTGATTTTAAATAATGAGCTCTTCTACAAAAGATAGTTTTTGATCGAAAGGAATACTCCCAAACCTGCCACAACGACGATCCAGAGCACGAGCAAGGCGATGCCGAATTTTCCCAATTTATGGAGAGAAGGGGTGGCTTCGTAAAAACCCCTCTGCCTTCCCGAATGGTAGGCCACCGAGAGGAGGTAGGCGACGACGACCAGGCCCATCAGAAAGGTGCCGAGAAAGAGGATCGTGCTTCCCCAGTCGATGTTCAGTTTATAATCGAAGATGGAATAATGAAACCGGCCCACATATTTCATCCTCAAGGACTCCCTGGCATAGGACATCCCGAAGAGGGTGAGAAAGGCACCGAGGAGGCTCGGTAAGGCGTACTTGACCGGATCGTTTTGAGCAAAATGGAGGAGAAAGAGGAGACCGAGGCCGAGCCCCGCGCCGATGAGGAAGAAGGGATCGGTGTGGAAGTTAAATTCCTGCGGCAGGCTGAGGAGCCACCAGAAACCCACGGCCGCCTGCAGGGCGGTGAAGAGGAAGGCCGTCTTGGCACCGAGCCTTCCCACCCAAGCGAGGTAACTTTTCTCGAAGTCCGTCCTCTCTTTGAAATACCAGGAATAGAGCATGAGAAATATCCCGGCCAGGGCGAAGGAGGGGACGATGAAGTGGATGAATCTCGAAAGCTGGAAGGCATGGAGAGAGCTTCCGGAGGCGTCGACCCTCCCGCCTTTGATATACCAGCCGAACCATTTTTCTGGCTGAAGGAGCTGGTATCCGAGGCCGTGCATGATGGCCCCGGCAAGAAAGAAGAGGAGGACCGCCACGATCCCGAAGAAGGCATAACCCCTCCCGCCATGGCTTTCTCTCTTAAGATAGAAGATATAGGTAAAGCCATAGGCTACCATCAGGATGAGGACGAAGGCGATGACCCAGACGGCCGAAAGGGTATTCGACGTATACCAGAAAGGATCGTAGATGACCTGCACGAAGAGAAGAGGCGCTATCCCCAGGAGCATGGCCATGGAGAGGTTGGCCGGAACGGCCCTGGCCAAGGCCCTCGAGAGACGCTTCCAGTAGCCATCCTTCTTGAAATGGCCATAGACGGCATAGAAAGAGGTGCCCAGGGTGAAGTTGACAAAGAGGATGTGCAAGGCAAAGGTCAGAACCATCAACACCTGGAAGACGAGAGGGTAAAAGGGTATTCCCATCGGGTCCTGCAAGGCCTTCAACATCGTCCCGGTATCCATGGTCTCCTCCTTTCCTCATTCTTTAATGAAAGAAGCGAGATAGGCGGCGAGGGCCTGCTTCTCCCTCTCCGTTCCGAAGAAGGGCGGCATATAAGGCGATTGTTTGAGTCCCTCCAGAAACTCTCCCAGGGCCTCCTTGTCCAGTCCAAGGTTCTTGATCCTCTGGGGCATCGGCCTCAGACCTTTTTCGTCGAGGGTGTGACAGGCAGTGCATTGGATCATCGCGATCAGCCGGCCGGCTTCGAGCAAGTTTTCCTCTTTGACCTCTCTCAAATCTTCGGGGACGAAGGGAGAGATCTTAAGGAGTCCCGTCTCGTCCATCCTTCCCGTCTCCGCCTTAACCCCTTTGGCAGGGATATCATGGCCGATGATCTGGTTGGAGTACATGTACTGGGGGATGAGGTAAGGTTTTCTCACGATCTCCCTTATCCTCTCGGCCGACCAGATGCCTCCAAACATGACCGCGATCATCGCCAGGGCCGGGATGAGCCTGATCGTGAGGGGTTTGATTTTGACGAAGATGAAGTAAAGGATGAGGAGCCCGAGGGGAACGGCGATCCCGGTTTTCAGCCCCCGGGAGACGGCTGTGGAGAGCAGGCCGCGGGCCTCCTCCGGAAGGGTCTTTAAATACCATAGAGACAGGAAGGCCCCGAGGATCAGGCCGGCAAGCCCCCATTTGGCCGCGGTCTTCGTGACCCATCCCCTCACCTCGGCGTTCTTCACCCGTGTGGCCACGGCGATGGCATAGACCGCCGAAACGGAAAACATCAACGCTGTCCTCATCAAAAGCTGGGGCCAATAGGTCTGATTGAAGAACCCATCGAAGAAGTTCCCGGTCTCCATCAACTTGCCAGGAGAGACCATGAAGGCCAGGATTCCCACGATGATGACCATCGTGATCCATGAGCCTATGGCGAAGATCCAGCCGATCGTCAGATGGGTCCTCCGATCCACCTTGCCGAAGGTGTAGTAATAGACGAAGATTCCGACCACCTCGATGATGAAGAAGACCCATTCCGTCGCCCATCCCCAGACATAGGTGTGGATCAGGGCGGAGATGCTTCGGGGGCTGCCCACGGTTGCGGCGAACCAGATGCCGATGCCGCTCAGGGAGCCGAGGACATAGGAGAAGACGAGGAGGAGCAAAGTATATTTTTTTAGGAATTCCAGAAGATCCTCCCTCTTCTCCCGATAGGCTTTCGTCTCCACGAAGACGTTGAACCACATGGCGCCGATCAGGAGATGGGACGGCAGGACGTGGAAGGTGGCCATGAAGGCGAGAATCATGCCCGAGGTCCATCCAGGCACTTCCCAGATCGGATACATCTTCTCCTCCTTTCCCCGTCAAGGAAGCTTTCGTTAGACGGTTCACTCATCCCTTTTTGGCGAGGGTCGCGAAATTTTCCCTCCTCAGTCTCTTTTCCACATGGGTCCGGATCTCGGTCCAGATCGGATGGACCGTGCAGGTGGAGCTTCGGCTGCATCGCCTCCGATCGATGGCGCATACGTTCATGGCCGAAGGGCCCTGGATCGCCTCGATCACGTCGAGCAAGGAGATCTCCCTCGGCTTTTTGGCCAGTTGAAATCCTCCGGCCACCCCGCGGACGGAAGAGACGATCCCCTTGGCCGCGAGGCGTTGGAGGATCTTGGCAAGAAAGGTCCGCGGGATCTCCATGGACTCCGAAATTGCCTTGGCGCTGGCGGTCTTGTCTGGGTTCTGGGCAAGGTAGAGGACGCAACGGACCGCGTAATCGGCCTCTCTCGTGACATACATGGTCAGGTCTCAGGGCGAGGAGGTTCCTCAAAATAGGACTAAATTAGTCCTATATTCGCCCAAAAAAAATTTTTTGTCAAGCCTTTTTTAAGGCGAAAGGGTGGGCTCCCCCTGGCGCATGAACTTCTGGGCCTCCTCCAGGGGAGGGATTCCCTTTCGGCCGCCGAGGTCTCGGCATTTGAGGCCGGCGACCACATTGGAAAATCTCAAAATCTCCTCTACCTCCCAGTTCTGAAGCAGCCCATAGATGAAACCCGCATGAAAGACATCGCCCGCGCCGGTGGTGTCGATGGCCTCGACGGAAAGCCCTTTTGAATAGACGATCTCTCCATCGATGAGGGCCATTGCGCCTTCGGCCCCGAGGGTCGCACAGAGGAAGCCGGAGGTGTACTTCTGGAGTTCCAAAAGGGCCTTCTCCCGATCCTGGACCCCTGTGAAAAGGGAGGGGAAGCGTGAGGAGGTGATGACGAAATCGATCGTCTCGATCAATTCTCCCGTCAACGGCTCCACCTTGTCGATGTCGATCACCGTGGGGATCTTCTCCTCCTTTGCCCATCGGGCACACTGGAGGGCGGCCTCGATGTCGTGCCCATCCAGATGGAGGATCTTTCCGGAACAGACCTCCTCCCTCTTGAGTTCTCCGGGACGGTACATCAGTTTTTCGTCCCGATCCCAGAGGATCGTCCGTTCTCCCGAAGGGGCATCGATCAGGATCACCGCGACCTGATTGGTCGCACCAGGTTCGATCGTCACGGAGGAGACGTCCACCCCTTCCTCCCGGATCGACTCGAGGGAGTAGCGGCCCAGTTCATCATCGCCCACCTTCCCGATATATTTGGTTTTTACTCCCCAGCGGGCCAGGGCGACCATGGCGGTAGCCACCTGACCACCTCCTTGCTTCGAGAATCGGAGCACCTTCAGCTTCGAGTTGAACTCCGGAAAATGGGGGAGGACGGCGAGAAAGTCGACCGCGTTGAGGCCCATCCCTACCACATCGAAAGGCCTGTTTAGGAGGGGGAGATCGAAACGCATCCTTCTTGGATCGAGGATAGATTTGGATGGAGGGTCAGCCGATCGTCTTTCGGATCACCTCGGCGATCTCCTGGCAGTATTGCTCGGTCAGGTCGTGAGTGGGGCCTTCCACCATCACCCGGCACATGTTCTGGGTCCCGGAATAGCGTACCAGAACCCGGCCGTTGTCTCCCAGCTCCGACTCGACCCGTTTGATGATCTCTACAACCTTGGGCAACGAGGCGATCTCGGGTTTCTGCCTCACCTCGACATTGATCAGTTTTTGCGGGTAAATTTCCATCCACTTTGCCAGCTCGGAGAGGGGTTTTCCTGTCTCCACCATCGCGGCGATCAACTGGATGGCGGTGATGATCCCATCGCCCGTCGTGTGGTGTTCGAGAAAGATGGTGTGGCCCGCCTCCTCACCGCCGATGATCCCGCCCAACCGGAGCATCTCCTCCAGGACGTAGCGGTCTCCGACGGCAGAGGCATGGTGCTGAATGCCGTATCGCTTGCAGGCCACCTTGAGGCCGTAATTGCTCATCACCGTGCTGACCAGCAGGTTGTTCTTAAGCTTCCCTTTCTCTTTGAGGAGTTTGGCACAGATGATGAGGATCTGGTCGCCCGTGAGGACCTGGCCCTTTTCGTCCACGGCAATTAAACGATCGCCATCGCCATCGAAGGCCAGCCCGATGGCCGCTCCGGTCTCCAGGACCCGATGCCTCAAGTCCTGAGTATATTGGGAGCCACAGCGATCATTGATGTTGAGGCCGTTGGGGGTGTTGTGGATCACGTCCACGCTCGCCCCGAGCTCGAAGAAGGTGGTCGGCGCCACCTTATAGGTGGCCCCGTTGGCCGTATCGAGGACGATCTTCATCCCTTCCATCGAAAGGTCTCTGGGAAAGGTATTTTTAAGAAAGACGATATAGCGCCCCTGCACATCCTCGAGCCGAAAGGCCTGACCCATCTCTTTGGGAGGAGGGACCATTTCGGAGAGCCGATTTTCGAAGATGAGCTTTTCGATCTTCTCCTCCTCCTCGTCGGAGAGTTTGAAACCGTTCCCCGAAAAAATTTTGATGCCATTGTCCTGGTAAGGATTGTGAGAGGCCGAAATCACAATCCCTGCATCGGCCCTCATGCTCTGGGTGATGAAGGCGATGCCGGGCGTGGGAAGGACGCCCACCAGGTAGGGATGGCCTCCCATCGACGTGATGCCCGATTCGAGGGCCCCTTCGAGCATATAGCCGGAGATGCGGGTATCTTTGCCGATGATAATCCTCGTTTTATGGTTGGGCTTTTTTAAAAGATAGGTCATCGCCTGCCCCACGGAGAAGGCCACATAGGCATCCATCGGATATCGATTGGCCTCCCCTCGAATTCCGTCTGTGCCAAACAACTTCCCCATGGTTCCCCCTTCAGGTCTCTCCGATTCCCTTGAACAACCTCAAGGCCGGCAGGCCCCTCTTGGCCTTCAGGCACGTGTTCAGAACGATGGCATCGAGCCACGCGGTGCCTACGGACGATATCTTGGTAGGCAGGCCCTGGATGACCTTGAGGTAGTGGTCCCCATGCTCTCTCTTCTGCTTGAGAAGGCCGTCGAGGAAGGTATCCCGCTCCTCCTCCCCGGCCCTATGGGTGGCCTCGGCGTCGAGCAGCCCCTCAAGGTCTTTTCCTTTTTCAAAGAACTCCTGTTTGGCTTTTTGATGTTCAGGACCCTTTGGGGCGGTAAGATCGATGGCCTCGGCCACCTTGTTGGCCATCTCTTTGAGTCGTTGGAACCTCTCTTTTTTGGCTCGCTGGAGATTGTCGAGAACCGCTTCCCAGATCAGGGTCCCGTATTCCTGTTCCCTAAAGAAGAGCTTCCTTACATGGCGATACCACTGCTCCAGGGCGATCAAATTTCCGATATAGCGAACGTTATTTTCAACGATCTTGGAAAGATTGGGATAGGCCTTGGGAATCCGATGGAGAATCTTGGGCGAGTGCCTTCTCCCAACAATTAAACAGTTCTCCATCTCGATGTCCTTCCGGAGGATCGCTCCAGCCGCCGTCACATTTCCGAAGTTGACCCATAACGGCCCGACCAAACCGCCCTGTCCCCCGAGAAAGATCGGGGGTTTGTTGAGCATCACCCCCCGGGGGACATCCCCGATCAAGGATGGGGTGGCTTTATCCCCATCGGGGGTAAAGTTAAAGTGAATAAAAGAGCTTCCCACCTCGCTATGATCTTTTCGGCTCGTCCCTCCGGCCATCAGGCAGTCACAGAAATTGATGAGGCTTCCGAGGGTGACGAAAGGGAAGAGGATGGTATGTTTCAGACCGACGCAGTGGGCCCCGCTCGCCTGTTCTTCAAGCAAGCAAGCTTCCCGGACATGGGCGCCCGACCCCATGCTCGACTTTTCGAGAAAGACCGAATTTTTGAAGTAGCCGCCTTTCAATTCAACCCCAGGCCCGAGTTGGCAGTTTTCCAGTGTGACCGGGCCTTCGGCACCGAGCTGAACGCCAGAGGAGATGACCGTTTTTTCTCCATAGATTCGGCATCCTGGATAGATCCGGACGCCCTTTCCTGAAATCCGGTCGATATCGACCTCTTCGCCTATGTCGATGGTGAAAGGGGAAGGAAGCTTCACCCCTTTCTTAAATAATTGGTCGATTTTTGGATCGGGCGTGAGTTGATAACCCAACCTAAATCCCTCCAACGGGGTTCTGGCCCCATCATCTTAATATAAAAATCTCGGAAAAAAAAGATTCTTTCTTGAACCCAAGGTCCGACCTTTTCCTTGACAGGGTGTGGTCTATAGGTTAAAAATTTCAAATACTTGTCATGCTGAGGGTCCTTCTGAAGGGATTCCCCCAGAAGGAGGGCCTAAAAAACCTCAGAGGGGATCATGGGTCAAAAGGAGAAGGGGTGGTTAAGTATTCTTTTCGATTTTCTCCGTTCCGTTAAGCTTACTATATTTCTCCTCATTCTTCTTGCTCTAATCTCCGTCATCGGCACGGTGATCAAGCAGAACGCCCCCCAAGAGGAATATATCCGTCGCTACGGGATCGAGCTCTACAATATCCTTGATTTTTTCAATCTTTTCGATATGTACCATTCTTGGTGGTTCAGTGCCATCCTGCTGTTTCTCGTGCTCAATCTCATCGCTTGCTCCCTTCATCGCCTTCCTGGGGTTTTGAAACAGATCTTCCGAGAAGCCGAACTAAAGGGGATTGAAGCGTCGAGCCTTAAAACACTTCCTTTTGTGGAACAGATCCGCCTCCATTTGCCTCCGGAGGATGTCGCCTCCGAGATCGACTCCCTTTTAAAGAAAAGGTTCAAGAGGCCCAAACGAATCGACGGGGAAACCTATCGGGGGTTCTATTCGGAAAAAGGAAGGTTTTCGAGGCTTGGGGTCTATATTACCCATTTAAGCATCCTCATCATCCTTGTCGGCGGGATGATCGGGTCCCTTTTCGGATTCAGGGGATTCGTCAATATCCTGGAAGGGGAGACCGTGGACCATATCTTCCTGAGAGGCAAAGACGGGGAGATGATGAGACCGATCGGTTTTTCCCTCCGCTGTGACGATTTCAGGGTGATCTTTTATGACCTCGAGAGACCTGAGAAGATCGTCAAAGAGTACATGAGCGACCTGACCGTCCTTGAAGAGGGAAAAGAGGTGTTGAAGCGAACGATCGAGGTCAATCACCCCCTCCAATACAGGGGATTGACCTTTTATCAGTCCAGTTATGGAACGATCCCAGATCTGACCATCGGGGTTCAATGGAAGGGGAAGCAGGAGAAGCGATTCCTCAGGGGGCTTGAGGGTGAGACGATCGGGATCCCGGAATCCCAGATGAGGCTTCGCCTCCTGAGATATGTACCTCAGGTCCATAATTTTGGGGAAGGGGTCCAAGTCGCCCTTTTCGAGCCCAACCGGCCGCCCAAAACCCTCTGGGTGCTAAAGAACTTTCCGAAGATGGAACAGCCTGGGGAAGATTCTTT
Organism: Thermodesulfobacteriota bacterium; assembly: GCA_026415035.1. Classification (NCBI taxonomy): domain Bacteria; kingdom Pseudomonadati; phylum Thermodesulfobacteriota; species Thermodesulfobacteriota bacterium. The sequence continues at coordinate 14,207 of JAOAHX010000008.1, forward strand.
AATCCTCACCCTCGAAGAGGTGAAGACAAAAGAGTATACCGGCCTCCAGGTCACGAAAGACCCAGGGGTCTGGATCGTCTGGGTGGGCTGCGGCTTGATGATCGTCGGGCTCATCCTCGCCTTCTTCTATTCCCACCAGAGGGTCTGGGTGGTAATTCCCCTGAAAGGTGACGGTGAGATCGTCCTGGCAGGTTCGACGAATAAAAATAGGGTGGGGTTTGAAAAGAGGTTCAGGGAGATCGCGGAAGAGGTTCGCAATTTGGTCTCGGGTTCCAAACGGTGAGTTCGGAAGCAGGGACCTTAACCGAGACTGGTCTTTAGGGCCAGGGGAAGGAGGAGCTATGGTGCAGGGCAAAAGGGAGAAGGCAGGCGTCATGAACAAAGCAGAACTGATCGAAAAGGTCTCGGAGAGGACGAATGTGACCCAGAAAGTGGCCAAGGTGATCGTCGATACCCTCTTCGAAGGGATGAAGGAGAGCCTCCAGAAGGGTCAACGGATCGAAATCAGGGGGTTTGGCAGTTTTATGGTCCGCCATTACGGAGGTTATAAAGGCCGAAATCCAAAGACAGGGGAGGTCGTCGATGTCCCTCCCAAAAGACTCCCTTTCTTTAAGGTCGGAAAAGAGCTTAAGGAGATGGTCAACACCGTTGGAAAAACGACCTAAAGGCTTTTCCAGTAACGCTTTTGAATCTCCTTCACCTGACGGATGACCCCATCGATCCGGGAGTATTCCGACTTCTCTTTTTCGAGGAGGTCTTTCTTTTCGAGGGGAGAGATCTGGGCCAGCTCTTTCAAAACGGCTTTGACAGATCTCCCCTGACCCGCAACGTCATACCCCCCCTCTAAAGCGATTGCCACTCTCCCTTGGGCGGTCGCCTCTGCCACTTCCATCAAGATCTGGGTCATTCTGGCAAACCCCTTCTCCGTTACTTCCATCCCTCCCAGGGGATCGTTGTAATGGGTATCGAATCCGGCAGAAATCAGAACCAGCTGGGGTCGATATTCGAGGGCGATGGGCTTGATTAACTTCTCAAAGATATTTCCAAATTCGGCATCGCCGGCTCGGATGGAAAGGGGGATATTGACCGTGAATCCCAATCCCTTCCCTTTTCCCACCTCGTTGGCCGAACCCGTTCCAGGATAGAAGAAGCCGTATCGGTGGGTCGAGACGTAAAGGACCCTGGGATCCTCGTAGAACATGTTCTGTGTTCCGTTTCCGTGATGGACATCCCAGTCCACGATCAGGATCCGTTCGAGAGAAAATTCCTTGATCGCGTAAAGGGCTCCGACGGCGATGTTGTTGAAAAGGCAGAACCCCATGGCCCGGTCCCTTTCCGCATGGTGACCGGGTGGCCGGATCAAGGCAAAACCGTTTTTCAATCTTCCCTCCATGACGGCCTTGATCAGCTCCAAGAGCCCTCCCGCTGCGAGAAGGGCCGTTTCGTAGGATTTGGCACAGGTGGAGGTATCCATATCGAGACGGTAATAGGGTTTTCCCGAGGTCTTTGCCACCTGATCGATATAGGCGGGCGAATGGACCAGTTCCAACTCCTCCCGCGTGGCAAACCGGGGTGGGACAAGTTCGAGAAACCCTTTTAGGTCCGGCTCTTCGAGCATCTCATAAATGACCCTTAACCGCTCCGGGCTCTCCGGATGGCCTGGGTCCATGACATGATCCAGATATCGTTCGTCTTTAACGATACCGGTTTGATTCATCTTCGAGCTCCTTTCACGAGGAATAGACCTTTTGAGCCTAATGGGTTTATCTCTGTTTGTCAAGAAAAAGCTTGACAATAGGCCATCCTAAGGTATAGATTAAACCCATTCCAATGAATCAAAAACAGGGTGATTGAGGATGAAAAACCTAATTCTACTCCTTCTGATAACGGGCTGGTCTTTCTTCCTTTTTCCTCCGTTCCCGGGGGAGGCAGGAGAGGTGGTAACCCCTAATATTAAACTCTGGGCCAAGAAGGCCCTTGAAGAGGAGAAAGCTCTTCGGCCCGTCGAAGCTCGAAATACGGTGGCGGTTCTCTATTTCGAGAACAAGACCGGCAATCCAGACCTCGATCCCCTTCAGAAGGGCCTCGCCCTGATGCTGATCACCGACCTCAGCACCCTCAAAGGGCTTCAGGTGGTGGAGCGAATCAAGTTGCAGGCCTTGGTGGAGGAGATGGGATTTGGAACCGCAGGCCTGGTTCAGCCCGGAACGGCTCCCCGGGTGGGAAGACTCCTGGGAGCCAGGTGGATCATCGGGGGAGAGATCGTCAAAGGGTCGATCCACCTCAAATCGACCCTCCTCGACGTAGGGGAGCAGAGAATTGTGGGGCAGCCCCTCGTGACGGGGGAATTGGCAGACCTGTTTCGTCTCGAAAAAGAGCTCCTCTTCAAGCTGATCGAATTTCTCAAGATCGAGGTCTCCCCGCAGGAGCGGGAGGAGCTTCGGAAATACATTTCCACCAATCTTCGGGCTCTTACCCTCCTCTTCAAGGGGATTGAGGCAAGCGACCGGGGGCAGTACGAAAAAGCCGGCCAATTCTATGAGTCGGCTCTTAAAGAGGATCCCAAGATCTTTGTGGCCCGGAGTGCCTTGCAGGAATTGATCCAGCTGAAATTGATCAAGCCGCAGAAGAGAACCCGTGAGCTTCTCAATTCCTTGAGAGATCGAAGCTCCCTCACGGATCAACTGACTCCCGAAGACGCAACGAGAAGGGGGCGGGGGCCTTCCGAGATAACCCCCTCCAAGGGCGAAAGGCCCTATAACCCAGATTAAGGGAACAAGGAAAAGGAATCCTGGAACCACGGGCAATATTGAAATACTTTATAGAAATTAGGAGCGATTTTCATGAAAACTTTCCTTAAATGGGTCATTTTTTCTTTTCACATCCTTCTCGGTTTGGAGGCAAGTTTTGCAGTGGAGTTCGAGGCCCAGACATGGGTTCGGTCGGATTGGTGGAAGGATGACGTCAATCGTCAGGGTCAGCAGGTCTACATCCCCATCTGTGCCGAAGCCCGTTTTCAAAATCTATCCCTGAGGATCCTTACTGGGGAGGCTTACACCCGACTCGACCCGCGTAGAAATCCAAATCGTTCCCTGGCCACTCTCCTTGACACCAAAGTAAACTTTTCCTATGAAATCATTGAGAAATTGCCGGTTGATCTCCTCGTGGGCCTCGATTTCAACTTGCCCACCGGTAAATCGAACCTCAAGCTTAAAGATCGGGGACTCCTCATGGATCCGGACCTTGTCTCCATTAACAAATTTGGAGAAGGTTTTAACGTAAATCCCAACCTTAGCATTGCGAAGGATTGGGGAAGGTTCGCTGCGGGAGTCGGTTTGGGTTATGTCTGGAGAGGAGAATACGATTTTACCACTCAGGTTTTGGAAATCAACGACTTCTTATTCGGAAGAATTATTAAATTTTATGCCCGGGATTATGATCCGGGGGAGATCTTCAATATCAATGCTGAGCTCCGTTATGATGTTTTGCCGAGATTCCAGGGTCGTCTTTACAGCCAGTATGTCTGGTATGGCCGGGACAGGCTGAAGAAAAAGGACTTTTATCAGGAAGGTGATCTTTGGATGGTTGGCATGGGGCTCCAATATTCCCAAGAGGAGTGGGAGGTGGAGATCACCTTAAGAGGGCTTCTCCGAGGGAAGAGCAAAGTGAAACAAGACCCAGGAGATGTTAGCTTGATTCCTCCGGACCGGTGGTATCTCTATGGACTCCGCCAGCCCATCCGGACCGAACCCAAAAACAGCCACGGCGACGAATGGGTGGCGGATCTTTCGATCCGATATTTTCTCGACGAAAAGACCGCGCTGAAATCCTTTCTCCAAGGGCTTTACGTCACCAAAAACGACTATCCCTTCGGCTCGCCCCGTTTCCTAGGGAGACGAGAGAAAGGCTCCCTCGGTCTCGGCCTCTCCAGGGTGTTGCATCCCTCGCTCCAGGGAGAGCTTATCGGCAGAGCCTTCCTCATGCATGACGAAGAACGCTTTATGCCGGAATTTCAGAGCGAGCGGAATTACCGGGGATATTCCGTCGGTCTCTACCTGACCGGAAAGTTTTGAACCCTACCGAAGAAGTTCTTCGGCGGCCTTCCTCGTCGCCTCCATCCACCCTTCAAGGCTACCGGAGGCGGAAGTTTTCTGGACCGCCCTTCTCACCCTTCCGGTTTCGACTTCCACGAGCCTCAAATCGAGGCGCATCTGACCTCCGATGACCTGATAGCCGCCGAAGACCATCTGCTTCGCCCCGAGCATTTTTCCCAGTCTCAGCCGGGTCGCTTCGTCGACCAAGGCGGTGGACCCCAGACGAAGCTCTTCAAGGGCAAGCAGAAGGCGCTGCCTCTCGACCACGACATACTCCCTGCGCTCCTTCAGAAATTCGATGATCTTCCCGGCAAGGATTTCTCCCATGGGAAGCCTTGTCCCTTTGGCCGGGCTCAGATCATCGAGGTCCCAGACGGCGATCGTTTCTACCTTCTGCTCCCCCGGGGGGGAAGTGGCGCAGCCGGTCAGAATCCATAAGCCACACAAGAAAAAAATCGTCCCGGTCAGGTCTCTCTTCCTCATCGTCCTATCTCAATGCGACCTCCTCGGCCCTCTCCTGGACTTTGTCGTCTGTCCGGAAGGGCCGGGTCTGTTCGAGGATCTTGGCATAGCTGAAATCTGGTTCGACCCGAACGACCTCCATCCGGCCCGCAGACTTGGGAGTGCCCCGTAGCGTCTTACCCTTATAGGTTATCTCTTCCCCTTCCTCGATCACTTCCAGTTTGGTTCCCACCACCATTCCATGTTTCGCCCCGAGATTGAGGACGACCTGGTCCCCCGTGACTTTGACGATATATCCCCTCAGAGGATATTTGGTCACGACCGTCTTCAAAATCTCCCGATTCAGCTGAAAGAGTTCCTTTTCGAGAGAGGCTTGGGGAGGGATCTGTCGGGTGGTGACCTGCGGGATGGCCGTGGTCTCGGTATCGATCAGCCTCAGATTGAGGAGCGTGCCCTGGGGGAGATAGAGGAGCGAGCCTGTGCCGATCAGCCTGGCCGCCAGAACCCGCCCCAATTTAAGGGCGGTCTCCGGATTGGCCAGTTCGGACGAGCCGATGTTCAGCTCCTCAAGGAGGCGGTCGATCAAAATCCTTTCGACGACCTTGACCCTTCCGGAGGCATTGAGATGGTCCGCCAACTGACTCATCAGCACGGCTGAAAGACCATCTCTTTCGGCAAGGCCTCCCCTTTCCTGAAAATCGACAAAGGTCAGCACCATAGGGGGAGACGTCCAGGCGTCTTCGACCTTCCTGGCCTCTTCCTTTTGTGCCCTGAAGCGGGCGGCCAGCTCCTTCACAAGTTGATCGACCCGTTCTTTTCGTTTGAGGTCTTTCTGAAGATCGATCATCTCCTGGGCCTTTTTGGCAAGGACGGCGGCAAAGGTGTCCGTCTTATCGAGGGCCAGGGCCATCCGGTAGGATTCGAGGGCCTGATCCCATTTGCCCTCTTTTTCAAAAGTCAACCCCTTATTGGTCGTCCCTTCGATATAATAAGGATCGATCTGGATCGCCTGGTCGTAGAATTCTCGAGCTTTACCATATTGTCCCGCGTTGGCGTAATAGCGTCCCATTTGATTGTAGCGGAGGGCCTCCTGATAGGGTTCGACGGTCTTTTTCTGTATCCCCTTCTGATATTCCGTCTCGGCCTCCTTCCTCTTATCCTGGGCGTAAAGCAGGTCGCCCTTGACGACGTGGACATAGGCTCGATCAGGGGCCTTCTGCTCGACCTCCCTCGCCAGCTGAAGGGCCTTTTCGGATTCCCCCTTCTTCGCATAGACCGTGGCGAGCCCCTCTTTGCCAAGGATCTCTCCCTGGCCACCCTTTTGAGAGACCTCTTTGAAGACCTCCTCAGCCTCCTTCAGGTTCTGCTCTTTGAGGGCCGCATAGCCCTTAACGGTCTGGGCTTTCACGTTCTGGGGATTCTTCTTCACGACATCGTCGCTGATGGCCTTGGCAAGCTTGGTCTGCCTCCTCTGGAGCTCCCTTTCGGCGACCCGAACGAGCATCGCCTCCGTCGTCTTTCCCCCTCCCTGGAAGTAGTCGAGGACCTTCAGGCCTGGACCGAGGATACAAACCGTGGGAAGGACCTGCCGGGCCCGGTAAAGGTCGCTCACCTTGGCAACGTCCTGCAGAACCGGGAAGAGGATCCCCGTGCTTTCGACGAATTTCGAGACCTTCTCCCTGGAGGAGAGGGTGATGGCCCATACCGTCATCGACGCTTCCTGATGTTGTCTGGCAAGCTGGTGGAGGGTGAAGAGCCCCTCCTGGCTGGGCCGGGAGTCGACATCGAAAAAGTAGAGGATCACCATCGATCGGTCCTTCAGCATCGAGAGGTCATGGACTTGGCCTTTCAGGTCTTTCAACGAGAAGGTGGGGGCGCTCTGGCCCGGTGCGACCTGTCCATAGCTTACGGGCATGCCCAAGATCAGGAAGACCGTTACCGACATCAAGAAGCGACCCAGGTTGAGCACTGGCTTTTTCATAAACTCCCTCCCTCATCTATTCCCTTCGCGGATGGGAATCAACCGCACCTGCAAAGGGGTTTCTCCTTCCTCGGTGATCTGGACCTGCGCCTCCCAGTCGTGGTGGTCTGGATGGGTGATCCGAACCTCATGCTTGCCGACCGGAAGGCTCAAGGTTAAAGGGGCATTCCCTTTAAAAGCACCGTCGATGAAGACCTGTGCTCCGAGGGGATGACTCTCGATCCTCAACGAGCCCAGGAGGACCTTTTCCACGACATCCGGTTTCGACCCTTTCGAAGTGACAAACCAATAGCCTGTCCCCCCCAGGCCCAAAAGCATCAGAACCAATATCAGCATGGGGAGAAAGCGCGATCTCGCCCCTTTCTCCTCTTGGGAGACGGAGGGCTTCTCTTCGACCGATTCCAGCAAGGCCCGGGCCAGGGCAGAACCCGTTTGGAAGCGTTCCTCCGGCCCCTTTTTGAGGCATCTCAAAATGGTTTGAGACAGTTTCGGGGGAATGGACGGGTTGATCTGGGAAGGCTCGGGAGGATGGGCCTGGACGATGGCCTGGAAGATGGCCGACATATTTTCGCCCACAAAGGGCCTCTGACGGGTGGCCAGTTCGTAGAGCACGATGCCCAAAGAGAAGAGGTCCGAACGGCCATCCACCGGACGCCCCTGGACCTGCTCTGGCGACATGTAGGCTGGGGTGCCCAGGATCTCCCCGGCTTGCGTCTGAACCAGGGCCGAAGGGTCTTCGATGTGGGCGATTCCGAAATCGGTGATCTTGATCTGGCCGTCTTTTTGGAGGAGGATGTTGCTCGGTTTCACATCCCTGTGGACGATCCCCTTCTGATGGGCATAACCGAGGGTTTCGGCGATCTGGGCCCCCCAACGGGCGATCTCCTGAAAAGAGACCTTTCCCTCCTGAACCACCCGATTTAGCGGGATCCCTTCGAGGAGCTCCATGGCGATGAAGATGGTCCCATGGTCTTCCCCTACATCATAGATCGTCACGATGTTCGGGTGGGAAAGCCTGCCGATCGCCCTGGCTTCTTTCAGAAAGCGTTGGACAAAGGCCTCGCTGGTGACCCGGTCTTCCCGGAGCACCTTGAGGGCGATGGACCGGTCGATCTGGGGATCGTACGCCTTATAGACGACCCCCATCGACCCTTTGCCCAGCTCTTCGATAATCTCGTAACGGCCGTATTTCATCAAGGGTCAATCCTTCATGAAGTCCGCGAGGGTGGAGACGGGGATGAGAAACCCGATCCCCGAAACCCCCCGATACCTCCCCTTGATCATCCCCACCAAATGCCCTTCACGGTCAAAGACGGGGCTTCCGCTGCTTCCCGGTTGAATCTCCATTTCCGCCTGATAAAGGGGAAGATCATTGACCCACCTCATGGGGCCGTCGATCGTACCGGTGAGGAAGCGTCTCGTATGATTGGGACAGCCGAGGGCGAAGATTTTATCTCCGTGTTGGAGGGGTCTCCGAATGGGCGAAAGGGGAACCGAGACATTCCATTTCGAGCGGATATCGATCAGAGTCAGATCCCGGCGGGGATCGATCTTCTTGATGGAACCCCGTAGGATCCGTCCATCCGGAAGGGTGACCGAGACCTCCGAGATGCCTTTGAGATCGTGCGCGGTGGATAGGATGAGGCCTTTGCGGTCCGCGACGAAGCCGGTAAACTGCATCGTTTCCTTCCCGTTGGAGACGCCCAGACAGACCAGGGCCTCCATTTTCTGCTGGACTTTCTGTGGAATCGTCTCAGAAACTTTCTCGGAGGCTCTCGGACATTCTTCTTTGAATTGGCCCTCAAGAAAGGCCTCAAGGTCAGCCAGGACCTCCTCCGAAGTTCTCATCTCCCCTTCCCCACGAAGGACCTGGACCTGGGTGGCTAAGGCCGATTTCGGCCTGAGGACGAGGACCAACACCTCCTTCTCTTTTTTGATTCCCCTGAGGTGAATCTCCAACCCTTCCCTCTCCTGTCGGTGAACCTCTAAGCCCCCTTGGAGAAGCCATCGGACGAGGAGATGCTCGATCTCTCTTACGGGAAGGGGGAGAAGCTTCTCTTCGGCCCGAGGGAAAACAGGGCTCGCGGAGAAGATCAAGAGGAGCCAGAGGAGAACAGCCCGACATCGGTTCGGCCTCACCTTTCCTCCATCTCGCACAAGACCACGGTGATATTGTCCTTTCCCCCTGCGGCCTTGGCCAGATCGATCAGGCCCTCCCCTTTTTGATCGAGGCGGAGGGAGGAGTGGAGGAGGTTCAAGATTTCATCATCCTCCACCATATCGGTCAACCCATCCGAGCAGAGCAGAAAGAGGTCGCCCGGAAAGACCCTCCCTCTGATCAAATCCAAGGCTAAGGCCTCTTCAATGCCAACGGCCCGGAGGATGACGTGCCGCATGGGATGGTGTTTTGCCTCCTCTTTCTGGAGCAGCCCCTGATCGATCTGTGCCTGAAGATAAGAGTGGTCCCGGGTCAGCTGTCTCAATTCTCCTTTTCTCAGGAGGTAGGTCCGGCTATCGCCCACATGGCCTAAGACGTAGGTCTGATTCGAGAAGGTGATCAGTTCTGCCGTGCAACCGAGGCCCTGATGATGGGGATGGGTGGCCGAATATTTCAGGATCTTTTCATTGGCAAGCTGGAAGGCCTTTTGGACCGACCTGGAGCTCTCCTCTCCGGGGCGTAGGATTGAGGTGGAAAAGACCTCGAGGGCGGTATCGATAAAGATTTGGCTTGCGACTTCCCCTGCGGCCGCCCCCCCCATGCCATCGGCAACCACAAAGAGATTTAATTCGGGTTTTATGAGGAAGGCGTCTTCGTTGTTGGCCCGTTTCAAGCCCGGATCGGACCTGCCGTAAGACCGTATTTCAAACATGACTCATTATACAAAAATTGTCTCTGTATTGGCAATAATTTTTCTTGACCCGGGGGACGGGTTGGTTATAATTTATTCGGACCGATGAAGAAAGCCCCGTTAATCATAGCCCAATTTTTCCACATCAAAGGGCCCTTGCCTGTGAACGGGAAGGAGGCGGAGTTTTCGAGCCCTTCCATCACCATCGGCCGACATCCCTCGAGCCAGCTCCGTTTTCCCGGAGATCTCACCTATATCTCCCGCCAGCATGCCGAGATCGTCCGCGAGGGCAATCAATTTAAGCTGATCGATCACAGCACCAACGGCACCTACGTGAATGGGAAAAGGGTGAAGGAGATTTTCCTGAAAGACGGAGATGTCCTGATGTTCGGCGAGGGAGGGCCTCAGGTGAGTTTCCTCACCCGGATGGCAGAGGGGAGCCTCGAAAGCGAGGCGGTGCCCGTCCCACCCCCTCGTGTGACCGAAAAGGAGGTTGGAGGAGAGCCGCCCCGGATCGAGAAACCTTCCATACCCTCCCCACCTCCCGAACCAAAGATTTCGGAGGTCTCCCCTCAGGTGGTTAAAGTACCGCTGATCATCCAGTACGGACCCACCATCCGCTCTTTCAAACAATTACCCGTCACCATCGGAAAAGGCCCTGCCTGCGACTATCCCTTGGAACATCCCGCCCTCCATGACCAACACGCCCAGATTTTTTTCAGCGAGGGCCAATACTACGTCAGAGACCTGACCGGCCAGAAATTGGTCCATATCGACCGAAGGCCCATCGACTTCCAGGCCCCTTTAAAGGCAAGCGACGAACTGGCACTGACCCCCCAAGGACCCTTCTTTCGATTCTTCGGCGAGGGCCGCCTGGGCGAGGTGGAGGAAGTCAAAGAGGAAGCGCCTATGGAGGCCCCAAAGACTTCCCCGGAGCCATCGGAAGAAAAATCTGTCCTTTCGAAGTTAAAAAAGATCTTTAAATCCTGATCCGGGAGCCGGCCCCTCCCCGCAGGAGGTCACGATGTCCATTCCCTCACTCCCCTTCAAGGTCCTGGCCTTGGGCCCTTTTGTCCCCTCGGGAGAGGAGGTCATGTTTCGGGACCCGATTCGGGTCGATCCCGAGCAGCCCGATCAGGCCATCGAAGCCCTCCATCTCCAGCTTTCCATCGCCCTTCCCGGGAACCTCTGCGCCTGGGATCGACTTGCTTTCCCTATCCGGAGGTTAAAGGACTTCCACCCAGACTCCCTCCTCGAACACCATTCCTCTCTCAAGAATCTCCTCGATGCGAAAAGGCTCGTTCACACCTCGAAGGCCCAGGGACTGCCTGACGAAGAGGTCTATCGCCAACTCCAAAACTGGCCAGACCTTCCATTCGACCTCCGCCCTCCTCCCTCCCGGACCCAGGAACACGCCTCAAGCCCGGTGGACCGTCTCTTAGAGATGGTCGCCATGCCCGGGGAGGAAACTGCCTCCCCGGCAGCCGCTGTGCCTCTTTCAACCCAGATCGATTCATTCCTCCAACAGGTCTTGAGGCAGATCTTCTCCGACCCCGAATTCCGAAAGGTAGAATCGACTCACCAAGGCCTCCACTTCCTCCTGAGGCAAGCCAAATCGGAGAAGGAGGTCGCTTTCGAAATCCTCCCGGTCTCCTTTGAAACCCTTGAGGAGATCCTCGATCATCTCACCCTCTCGAAGCTCGACGACCTGCCCTCCCTGGTCATTCTCGACCTCCCCTTTGACCACTCGATGAGGAAATTGGAACTCCTTGAAAAAGTGGCCCTCTTTTCCGAAACCCTCCTCGTCCCCACGCTCTGCTGGGTGAGCCCCAAATTTCTCTTTCTCGAACGTTGGGAGGAGATGGACAAGCTCCCGTTCCTCCCCCACTATATCGATGAGCCCGCTTTTGCCAAATGGCGACGCCTGAGAGGGCTCACCTCCTCGAGATGGATCGGCCTTTTCTGCAATCGATTTTTGATCCGATATCCCTATGGCCCGGACAATCGGGTGCGATCCCTGCCCTTCACCGAATCTGATCCCCTTTGGATCTCTCCCGTATGGGCTGCCGCCAGCCTCATCCTCCTCAGCCATCTCCAATTCGGCTGGCCCACCCGATTCACCGACTGGCAGAGCCTTCGGTTGACCGATTTAGCCACCCATCTCATAGGGAACGACCGGGGGATTGCGACCGAGGCCGATTTCGGTGACGAGAGGATCGACCAGCTGATCCGGATCGGGATCATTCCGCTGGCCTCGTTTCTGAACCGAGACATTGCCTTTATTCCCCGTGAGACAACGGCTGGAGGAACGGCCTTGAGCTGGCAACTCTTCCTCTCCAGGACCTCTCAATTCCTACTCGGGTGCCGGGATCATCTCGGATCGGATCTCTCTCCCTCCACCCTCGAAGAGAAGCTGAGGGAGGCCTTCCTTCGGTTCTATGAACGATCTGGCCGCCAGTTTCCCCAATCCCTTGAAATCACAGCGAAGCGACCGGCCCCTGGAGAGCCTATCCAATTGAGAATTCGAATCGACCCCCCCAAACAGATTTTACCTTCAGGAGAGAGACTCGAGCTGGAATTGCGCTGGTGAAGGGGATTGTGATCCCAAGTTTGACACCCCATCGGGCCATGTGATATAAATTTCTATAGGCATTCAGGAGAGGGAACCCCGTGAGAGTCGGGGACGGCCACGCCGCTGTGATCGGGGACGAAACCTGCCGAAGACCACTGGTCTTTGAATAAAAGACTGGGAAGGGGCAGGGAGGCCCAAAGGACGTTGGGCCGAGTAGGTCGATCCGTCAGTCAGAAAACCTGCCTGGATGCGCTTCACGCATAGGTCTTCGGTGGAAGGCTGTGAAGGGTCATTTAAAATAAAAAAACCCGCTCTTTCTTCCGAAGAGCGGGTTTTTTTATGCCACCTTAGAATTCGCAACATGGAGCGCTCCTCCATAGTTAAACGCTTCTTACCCCTATCGTTGGGAACCCACCTCTTCTTCGTGGGTCTCCTTTCCCTCATCACGCAGGAGGGGAAAGCCCCGACCTTCTCCAAGGTCAACTTGGAGGTCTCCTTTCTGCAGGAGGCCAAAGAGGAACGAAGAACGCCCGAAGGCGGAAAAGTCGAAAGGACCCTCAAGCGTTCCGAAAGGAGAGGAGAGGAATTGGGCGAGAAGGGGCGAGAACGAACTCTGGAGGAGAGGGAGGATAAATGGCAGGACCACCCGACAGAGGTTCCTCCACTTCCCCTACCTGCTCAGACCGAGGCCGTTGCCTTGTCTTTAAACCTCACCCCGTCTCTCCCGATCGAAGGGGAGATACCGAAGAAAGAGGAGAACCATTCCGAGAGGGTTCTGGTCGCCTCCCCCGGAAGCGTTGTTTCTCCAACCGACATGGGAAACCCCTCCGACGGCCTAATGAAGCGATCCCCTTCCCTCCCAGCAAATGAGCCTGTCCTGATCCAACCCCGATACGCCAGCAATCCAAAACCCCCTTATCCCAAAGAGGCAAAGAGACTGGGCTTCGAGGGCGAGGTTCTTCTCAGAGTGGAGGTCCTCTCCAATGGCAGGGTAGGAGAGATCGAGGTGAAGCGTTCCTCTGGATATAAGATCCTGGATCAATCGGCAGTGGCTGCGGTCAAGGAATGGAGGTTTATCCCGGCCAGGATGGGCGAAACCCCTGTCTCCGTATGGGTCAACATCCCTGTGCTCTTTAGGCTTCGATGAAAAGATTTTGCATCTCTCTTACAAAGATTTGGGCCACGTTTTGGCCAATCGCCCTCCTCTTCTCGCCCCTCCTCGCCGCTTCGGTCTCCTATCCCGCGACCCTCACCTTCAGGGACGAAGTGGGAAGGGAGGTGGCCCTTCCTTTTCCTCCTCGGAGGATCGTCTCCCTTGCCCCCAACATCACCGAAATCCTCTTCAGCCTCGGCCTTGATGAGGAGGTGGTCGGGGTTTCGATCCACTGTAATTATCCGGAAAAGGCGAAGACCAAGGCGAGGGTGGGAAGTTATATCCAGATCGACGTCGAAAGAGTGCTCTCGCTAAGGCCAGACCTGATCATCGCCACTGGCGCGGGAAACCCAAAGGAGGTCGTGGAACGTCTCGAACGGTTGGGGATCCCTTCTTTCGTCATCTTTCCAAAGAGGGTGGACGATGTCTTTCAGAGTATCCGCCATGTGGGTCAGGTGGTAGGAAGGGAGAAAGAGGCGCTTCACCTCATCCGGTCCCTGCAGAAGAGGAAGGAGAAGGTGGTGGCGGCGACCCAAGGACTTCCCCGGCCACGGGTCTTTCTCCAGATCGGGGAACAGCCCATCGTGACGGTTGGAAAAGGAAGTTTTGGAGACGACCTCATCCGCCTCGCCGGGGGGGAGAACGTTGCAGGAGAGGACCGCGAGGCCTATCCCAGATGGGGCATGGAGGAGATCCTGAGGAGATCTCCGGAGGTGATCCTCATCAGCTCCATGAACCCGAAGGGAAACTATCAAAAGGCCCTTCAGGACTGGGAGCGCTGGAAGACGATCCCTGCGGTCCGGACAAAGAGGGTCCACCTGATCGACTCCGACCTGATCGATCGACCCTCCCCGAGGATCGTAGAGGGCCTGGAGGAGATGGCAAAGGCCATCCATCCGAACCGGTTCCCCAAAACGATCCCTCCATAGCCCTTCCAAGAAGTTGGCTCGGATAGAGACCGATGGTTTTCTCCGATAATCGCCAAAAGATCCCATTGAACGTCCTTCGGCCTAAAAAAGTGATCTCGATCTGCGCTATCCTCACCCTCCTCCTGATGGCCATCGTCCTCACTTCGGTCATGGTGGGTAGCGTCAAGCTCGACCCACGGCGCAGCCTTTCCATCCTTGTCGAATCATTTTGGGGCCGTCCGGGGGAGGGGACAGAGACCGAGGCCGCAATCCTCCTCTCCATCCGTCTCCCCAGGGTGCTGCTCGCAGCGGGGGTGGGAGCCGGGCTCTCTCTTTCGGGCGCCATCTTCCAGGCCCTTCTGAGAAACCCTTTGGCCGATCCCTATATCCTCGGCGTATCGAGCGGCTCGGCCGTGGGAGCGATCCTCGCCATCCTCCTCGGTTGGGGGAGCCTCTCCTTCGGACTCCCCCTGGCCTCCTTTGCCGGAGCGGTCCTCACGATCGGCCTCGTCTTCCAGTTTGGAAAGCAGGATGGCCGGATCCATCCCAATACCCTTCTGCTGGCCGGTGTGATTACAGGGTCGTTTCTTTCGGCCCTCATCATGTTCTTCCTCTCCATCTCGCAGAGGGAGGAGCTTAGAACGATCGTCTTTTGGTTAATGGGAGACTTTAGTTTCACTCATCCTCGGTCGCCCCTCATCATCCTGCCTTATCTCGCCATAGGCTTTTTCATCCTTTACCGGCGGTCACGCCAGCTCAATCTAATCCTTTCGGGCGAGGAAAGCGCCCTCCAATTGGGGGTGGAGGTGGAGCGATTGAAGGTCATCTCCTATCTCTGCGCCTCCTTGATCACCGCAGCCTCCGTCTCCCTCTGCGGTCTCATCGGATTTGTCGGGCTGATCATCCCCCATGCCACCCGGCTCCTTTTCGGTCCAGACCACAGGCTCTTGCTTCCTGCCTCTGGCCTGATCGGAGCTTCCTATCTCATCCTCTGCGATACGTTGGCGAGGACGATTCTCTCTCCCGTGGAACTCCCCGTTGGGGTGATCACCGCGGCCTTCGGCGGGCCCTTCTTTCTTTACCTTCTCAGGAGAAGCGTGGGGGTGAGGCCCCTATGATCGACCTCCGCTCAATCGCTTTTCGCTACCGCAAGGATTGGGTCCTTGAGGAGATCTCTTTCCGGATCGAAAAGGGTGAATTTCTCGGCGTAATCGGTCCCAACGGCTCGGGAAAGAGCACCCTGCTGAAGCTCCTCTGCCGCGTCCTCACCCCACAGCGGGGCGAGGTCCTCATCAATTCCATCCCCTTGAGGGAGATGGGGCGCAGAGAGATTGCCCGGAGGATCGCGGTGGTCCCCCAGGAGACGTATTCCCTATTTCCCTTCCGTGTGATAGAAATAGTGCTGATGGGGCGTTCTCCCTATATCAACCATCTCCTCTTCGAGAGCCCAGGGGATCTGGAGATTGCCAAAAGGGCGATGGAGTGGACCGAAACCCTCCCGGTTCAGAACCGGTTGATCGATGAGCTTTCGGGCGGCGAACGAAAGCGGGTCTTCATCGCCAGGGCCCTCGCCCAGGAACCGGAGGTGATCCTTCTTGACGAACCCACGGCCAACCTCGACATCCATCACCAGGCCGATTTTCTAAACCTCCTCCTCGCCCTCAACCGGGAAAGAGGCCTGACGATCGTCATGGCCCTCCACGACCTGAATATCGCTTCCGAATATTGCGATCGGCTCGTGCTTCTCCGGAACGGAAAGATTTACAACATGGGCCATCCTGCCGAAGTGATCACCCGGGAGGCGATCGAAGAGGTTTATGGCTGTGAGGTATGGGTGGACGAGCATCCCGTCTCCCGAAAGCCGAGGGTCACCCTGCTGAGACCTCGACATTGAAAGGGTCTGAGCCTCTCTCGGTTGGGCCACCTCGTTCCAAAGGGGAATCGAGCGGTCTGATGGAACTCTCAAAAGAGATCGAAAGGGCGGAAGAAAAGGTGCGAAAGGTCGTCCTCCGGACGCCGATCATCCATTCCGAGACCCTCTCCAAGATGACCGGAAAAGAGGTCTACCTCAAATTGGAGAATCTCCAGAAGACCGGCTCCTTTAAGATCCGGGGGGCCTATTACAAACTGTCCTGCCTGGCCGATTCGAGCCGGTCGAATCAGGTGGTGGCCGCCTCGGCCGGAAATCATGCCCAGGGCGTCGCTTATGCCTCATCCCTTCTGGGGATGCATTCGACGATCGTGATGCCCTTTGGGGCCTCTCTTGCCAAGCAGGTGGCCACAAAAGCCTATGGCGGAGAGGTCGTCCTTTTCGGCCGGGATACCGACGAGGCCCTCGCCCACGCCCGGGAGATGGCGAAGGCGGGGAGGGTTCTCATCCACCCCTTCGACGACGAAGAGGTGATCGCGGGCCAGGGGACGATCGGCCTGGAGATCCTCGAGGATCTCCCGGAGGTGGAAGGGATCGTCGTCCCCGTGGGCGGAGGAGGATTGATCTCGGGGATTGCCACGATCGTCAAGGAGCGAAGGCCCCGGGTGACGGTCATCGGGGTGCAGGCCAACCATGCCCCTGGGGCTTACCGGTCCCTCAAACGGGGGAAGATCATAGAGGCGAAGGTAAAACCGACGCTGGCCGACGGGATCGCCGTGGGAAGGATCGGGGAGATCGCCTTTCCCATCCTTCAGCAGAAGGTCGATGCGATGGTCCTGGTCAGCGAAGAGGAGATCGCCTCGGCCATCCTCCTTTTGATGGAGAGGAAACGGATCGTGGCCGAAGGGGCGGGCGCCGCAACCCTTGCCGCCCTCCTGTCTCATAGGGCCCGGATCAAACCCCGACGCGTGGTCTTGGTGATCAGCGGAGGCAATATCGACCTCCACCTTCTCGATCGGATCCTCGAGAAAGGGCTGAGCCGCACCGGCAGGATGGCACGGTTCCAGGTCCTTCTGAGGGACGTCCCGGGGGCGCTGGCCGAATTGACAGGCGAGATCGCCCGACATCAGGCCAACATTCTCCATATCGTCCATGAGCGGGCTGCCCGGGACATCCCCATCGGATTCTCAAAGGTGATTCTCATCCTCGAAACCCGCGGCCCGCAACACATCCAGGAGCTGAAGAGGGGGTTAGAAAGAAAGGGCTATCTTCTCCCTCCTCCGGGTTGACCCAATCAGGGGGTTTACAAATTTAAGAATAGGTTGTAGGATGATTTTGACGAGGGGAACTCTATGGCGGAAGCAGAACATACCTTGGCGGTCTTCATCGATTTCGAAAACCTCGCCCTCGGGTTCAAGGGGAAGAAGGAGAAACGCTTCGACATCCAGAAGGTCCTCGAACGGCTGGTCGAGAAGGGGAAGATCATCGTGAAGAAGGCCTACGCCGACTGGGCGGAATATGCCGAATATAAGAAGCCCCTCCACGAGGCGGCCATCGAGTTGATCGAGATTCCGAAGCGCTCGATGAGCGGAAAGAATTCGGCCGACATCCGGCTCTGCGTCGATGCCATCGACCTCTGTTATTCCAAGGAACACATCGACACCTTCGTCATCGTCTCGGGCGACAGCGACTTCTCGCCCTTGGTCTCCAAACTGAAGGAGAACGGGAAGCGGGTCATCGGGCTGGGGATGAAGGAGTCAAGCTCCAACCTCTTGATCGACAACTGCGACGAGTTTATCTACTACGAAGACCTGGAGCGTTCCATCGGGACCCCTCCCAAGATCGAGAAGGACCTTCCCGAGAAGAAGAAGGAGGCCTTTCAACTCCTGGTCGATTCCGTCCTTGCCCTGGTCCGTGAGAATAAGGAGGTCCTCTGGTCTTCGCTTGTCAAGGAGACGATGAAGCGGAAGAAGCCCTCCTTCAACGAGTCCTACCACGGCTACCGGACCTTCAGTGATCTCCTCGAGGATGCGGAAAAGGAGGGGATCGTTCGTCTGAGGACCGACGCCCGCAGCGGCACCTATGTCATCGTCGGCTTCGGAAAGGAGGAGAAGAAGGAACCGCCTGCGGAATCGACAGAGAAGAAATCCCCGAAGGAGCGGAAGGCTCAGAGGTCCAGGTGGCGGTCCCGGCAGAAGAAAACAAACGCCGTTTCGGTGACGATGCCCTTAGACTCCGACCATCCTCCGTTGGAGACCCCAGATTACTCCGAAGGGGAGGAAACGGTCTTCGACCTCAAAGGTCAGGTCTGACCTCTCCGCGTCACGAGAAAACCTCGATGAGGGGGGCTCACCTCAAAGCCATCCTCCTTAAAATCCTGATCTTCTCCCTCTCGGTTCAGGGCGATCCCTCCCATGCCTTTCGACGCCTCGGAACACCCATTCAGGAGGGTATTCCCTGGGGCGTTTATGTCGGCCCAGGAAAGTCCGGGAGGATGGATACCCTCTATGTGGTGCTAGGTCGCTACCAGGAATCGGTCGCCCTCCTCTCGGTCTCTCCCGATACAGGGGAGGTCCGACAGTTCAACGGCCCCCTGCCCAGTGAGATGGGGTCTTGGGGCTTTGCGCTCGATCAGGAAGGCCGGATCTATCTCGGCACCTATTACCGTGCCCACCTCCTCCGATTCGACCCGAAAACGGAGCGATGGGAAGACCTGGGTCGGCCAGCTGGAGAGGGCGAGTCTTTCATCTGCAGCCTCACCACAGCGCCGGATGGAAAGATCTGGGGAGGGACCTTCCCTTCAGCAAAACTCTTCTCCTACGATCCGAAGACAGGAAAGATGGAAGATCATGGCCGGATGGACGAGAAGGAGTTTTACTGCTATCCGACCGCCGGCGAGGACGGTTTGATCTATTGTGCGATCCGGTTTTCGAGGACGGACATCGTCGTCTTCGACCCGGCCACGAAGGCGAAACGGTCCCTCCTCCCCTCCACGGAGCGGCAGCCGGGCTGGCTTCACCTCACCAAGGGAAGGGATGGAAAGGTCTATGCGAAGCTTCCCTCGGGAAGGTGGTACCGGGCCGAAAAGGGAACGGATCTCGTCGCCGTCTCCGAATCGGAGATCCCGTTTCCGAGGGTGGGTCTTCCTGACGGGAGGCGTTTCCATCTGATCGATCCCCACCTTCTGAGGATCGAAAACCCGGCCACCGGGGAGGTGCGGGAGATCGTTTTGAGGCACGAAGCCTCTGGGGCTTTTCTCTTTTTGGTGGGATCGGGCCCTGAGGGAAGGATTTATGGAAGCAGCATGCTCCCCCTGAGGCTATTCAATTATGACCCCCAGACGGGGAGAATGGCCAACCTTGGCAAGGCCTCTTTTTCGACAGGCCAGATCTATTCGATGGGGCCTTTAGGTGGCAAACTCTATCTCTGCGCCTATCCATCCGCCAGGCTCTCGGTTTACGATCCTGCCAAACCTCTCCATTTTGGAGATGGCCCAGAGGCCAATCCGAGGGACCTGGGACCCTTCGGAGAGGGGCAGGATCGGCCGAGGGCGATGATCGCAGGCCCCCAGGGCAAGGTCTATGTCGGAAGTTATCCGGATTATGGACTTCATGGAGGAGCCCTGAACGTTTATGATCCTGAGAGGGGTGAGAAACGGGTCTACCGAGACGTCGTACCGAACCAGAGCCTTGCCTCCTTGGCCTTTGTAGAATCCCTAAATCTGATCGTGGCCGGGAGTTCGGTCCGGGGTGGCGGAGGGACCCGTGCCCTCGAGAAGGAGGCCAAGCTTCTCCTCTGGGATCCCAGGAAGGAGAAGAAAGTTTTTGAGACCATCCCCGTTCCAGAGGCCAAGACCATCCTCTCCCTTGCCGCGACCCCAGATGGCCTCGTCTTTGGGATCACCGACAACGAGAAGGTCTTTGTCTTCGACCCCGCAAGCAGGACGGTGAGGTCGATCTTCCCCCTCGGATTGAAAAACCCGGTAGAGGTTTCCCTTCAGAGAGGACCGGAGGGACTGCTTTACGGGCTTACTCGGGAGATGATCTTCTTTATCCAGCCTGGCCGCGATGAGGTCTTTCCCTTAGGCAAACCTCCTGTGCCGGTTACGGCTGGGATGGCCATTGGAGGAAGACAGATCTATTTCGGGTCCCATGCGGACCTGTATGAATTTGAGATCCCCTCTTATTAGTAAGGTTGGGAAACGGCCTTGGGTCATGGAGCCGATTCGACCTCCGAGGATCCGAACCGCCACGCCCCTTAAAAAGGGAAACGCGGCCGTCACCAGCTTCCCCCTCCGCCGCCGCCGAAGCCCCCTCCTGAAAAGCCCCCTCCCCCGAAGCCGCCCCCACCCCTTCCGCCGCTGCTTCCTCTGGGAGCGGAAAACATCGCGGCACCGAGACTCGAGGCCACCGCCTCCATGGAACGGGTAAAACCGACCGGGTGAAAGGTCCTTAATCCTCCTGGAGAGATATACCAGGAGGGCGGCTCCTGATAAATCCCCTCAAAGGCCTCTGCCCAGTTGTCCGCGACATCGAGGGCGATGGCATAGGGTAAATATCTCGAGAAGAGGTCTTTATCTCCCATCCGCTCGAGCCGGTCTTTCTCTGCGCGATTCATAAACTCCTGAAATCCCAAAATCGCCATATAGGCCAGGGCACCGGCTTTGGTTTTGGCCGGCATATGCCGGCCAAAGAAAAGGACGGGAAGCCCGGTCAGCCCCGCTGTCACAAACCCCTTCCACATCGAGGCGGGAGAGAGGAACGCCAGGACAAAGCCTCCGAAGACGATGATGAGAAATCCCACGAGAAAATAGAGGGTTCGGACTTTCTCGGGATTGACGAGAAAATATCTATTTTTGACGAGCTCCCCATAGAGGGTCTTCTTCAGGGAGGGTAATTCCTTGTAAAATTGATTCTTCAAACTGGATACGGAGAGGCGGGGGGAGGCCGAGGAGAAGAGGCGTTTCATCAGTTCTGACTCAAAAGAACTAAGTCCGCTATCAGGCTCTTTGATTTTATTGAGATAGAAATCCGATCGGTCAAAGATCAACCCTTCCTTCTTCACCTCTTCGATCTGGATGTAACCCTTGACCGCAAGTCCAACGATCGTCGAGGTGATGTCCCTCGGATCCAGTTTTTCATCGAGCAGGGTTCCTGCCTCTGCCGGAGTGAGAAAACGGCTCCCCACTTTTGGGGGTTCGTAGGCAACAGTAACAGCCTCTCTCACTCTCGGGTCTCTCCCCTTCCTGTACCAGCGATTGAACATAAAGAGAAAGGAGACCATGGGAAGGAAAAAGACCCAATTCTCCTGAAGGTTGATCCTCCATAAAAATTTCTTCCAGGAAGGAGGAGGGGAGACGAGCCCTTTATCCCATCCAAAGGCAACCGTCAGGCCCTCTCCGGGTGCCAGGCTCTTGCGGGCAATAAATTTCCCCCGATGATCGTTCGCTTCAACGTCACACTCCGAGGCTTTGGAGCCGTAAGTTCCCGTGAATCCGGCCGCCCATACATTCTTGCTCTCCTCCTTTGTCGCAAGAAAGACCTCTGCAGAGGCCTTGAGGATATCGGCCTTCCAGGCATTCCCGGTCACGTTCCAGTAAAGCTCATCGTGATCATCGAGAAAGAGGACGGCATTCTCCACCTGGTAGGTGATCACGTAGGTCTGGTCTCCGGAGACAAACCGCTTGGGATCACCGATCCGGATATGAATGACCGAACCCGATTTTTTGACCTGATACTTCCAGGGATTTCCGGATCCATCTTTCACGGACAGGACGGTCGTCGGTGTGGTGATCGTCCGGCCGAACTCATCCTTATATTTGAAGGGGATCTCCCGGTAAATCCCATGCCTGGGTTGGTGGAACTTCACCTCGATCGTCTCACGGACAATAAAAGAGGAGTCTTTCCGAATGGAGATATCGGCGTGGAACCGGGTGATGGTGAAGTGCTGGGCGAAGAGGGGAGTATGAAATAGGGTGAGCTCGCAGATGAGAAGGATGAAAAGGAATTGATGAAACGCCATCTTTCCTCCTCGGCCTCGACCGGACCTTCGGGAAGGGGAAGAGGGTGGTTCTTCCTTCCCCCAATGGAGCTTAATCGGCTCAGGAAAAGCTCACCTTCACCGGCCTTCTTTCCACCTCGGGGGTCTCAAGCTGAAACAATTCGGCCTGTCTGAAACCGAAGAGGGAGGCGATGAGATTTGAGGGAACCGATTCGATGAGGGTGTTATAATCCCGAACGACCGCATTATAATATCGCCTGGCATATTCGATGTTATTCTCCAATTCCTGCAACTGGGTCTGGAGCTGCATGAAGTTGGCATTGGCTTTGAGTTCAGGATAAGCCTCCGCAACGGCAAACAGGCTCTTGAGCGTATCCCTGATCATGTTCTCGGCCTTGGCCATCTCCGCAGGAGAGTTTGCCTGCATGGCCATGGTCCTCGCCTGGGTCACCTTCTCGAAGACGGCTTTTTCATGTGCAGCATATCCCTTTACGGTCTCCACCAGATTGGGGACGAGGTCGAATCGTTTCTTGCACTGGACATCGATGTCCGACCACGAAGACTTGACCGTATTCCTGAGTCGAACGAGTTTGTTGTAGATGAAGATGACAACGGCAGCGATCACGATCGCGAGGACGAGGAGAACGATGGTCAGGGCCATGGATTCCTCCTACCGGGAAATTTTACTGTAGGGTACAGAATTAAAAGAATTTTTTCAAGCGCCGACCCCAGATCCCCTAAGGCCAGGGCATCCAATTGACAAAAAAATTGGCTCCTTCTACATTTAATTTTGAGGATGGTGGGAGTCAGTCGAAGAGAGTTTCTCAAGAAGGCTGGCGAAGGGTTTCTGAGGCAGGCCCTCCTTCCCGGCTTTCTCATCACCCTGTTTAAAGCCTCTCGGGCTTGTGGGGAAAAAAGGGCGGAGATCCTTCGGGAGGCTCTACACTACCAGAAGCTCCCCCAGGGTCGGGTGCGATGCCATCTCTGCTTTAGGGGATGTGAAATCTTTCCCGGAAGAAGGGGATTTTGTCGAAACCGGGAGAATTGGAACGGCACGCTTTACAGCATCGCCTATGGAAAGGCAGCGGCCCTCCAGATCGACCCCATCGAAAAAGAACCCTCTTTCCACATGATCCCTGGCACCCAGATCTTTTGCACGGCCACGGCAAGCTGCAATTTTCGCTGTAAATTCTGTCATAACTGGCACCTCTCCCAGAAGGGCGTGGAGGAGGTCCCTTATGTCACGGTGAGGCCCGAAGAGATCGTAAGAAAGGCCATCGAATATCGTTGTGAAACGGTCTCCTTTACCTACTCGGAGCCCACGGTCTTCTATGAGTACATGCTCGACATCGTGAGGATCGCAAAGGAGAAGGGGCTCAAGACCCTCTACCATACGAACGGCTCCATCCGGAAAGAGCCCCTTCTTGCCCTGCTCCCATATATGGATGCCGTCACCGTCGATCTGAAAGCCTTCACCGAAAGGTTCTATTCGGACATCTCCTCCTCCGAACTCGAGCCCGTCCTTCAGACCCTGAAGACCATCCGATCCTACGGCCGACATCTCGAGATCGTCAACCTCCTCATTCCCACCTTGAATGACGATCCCGCCGATATCCAGAGGATGTGTCATTGGATCAGAAACCACCTCGGCAAAGAGATCCCCCTTCACCTCAATCGGTTCTTCCCGAATTATAAACTGACCCACCTCCCACCGACCCCCATCGAGACCCTTGAACGGGCCCATCGGATCGCTAAAGAAGCGGGACTGGAATACGTCTACATCGGAAATGTCCCTGGCCACGAGAAGAATTCCACCTTCTGCCCGCGATGTCAGAAAAAGATTATCCACCGAACCCACTTTTCGGTGACCGCCATCGAGATCAGAAACGGGAAGTGCCGGTTCTGCGGCTATCCCATCGCAGGGATTTGGGCTTAGCGATTCCCGTGGGCCTCGATCCCTTCGGCCTTAGGCCGGTATCGAGGCCGGCTCAACTTTTAGCATGCCCTTAAAGGAAGAACCTCAATCCTTAAAAAGCATGTTAAGGCATTAAGGCTCTTCCGGGTTTTTAATGGGTCCCATCCCATTATATTCCATTATATTAAGGAAAGGAGGGGAGGGGTTATGGGTTGGTCAGGTTTAGCCTAAATCCATTCATCTGTATTCCGGATCCATCCGAGTGAATTTTATAACCTCCCTCCCCCTTAACCCCCGTTATCCCCCTAAGCTAAGAGGGGGATTTAAAGGGACGTCAGGAAGGAGGTAATTTCCCACACGAATTCCCGAAGAACCTAAATGAAGAGTGATTTGCCGATGGTCAGATTCCCATTCCGGTTAAAACATCGAAACAGAGGGGGAGGACGGAAGGGTTCAGACGTGGTTTCGGAGTTGGAGCTCGAGGGGATGGGGGTGGAGATAGACCTGCTCTTTCAGATAGGGTTGGTCGTATTTTCGGACATAGTGTTGAATGAGGGTGATGGGGACGATCAAGGGAAGAATCCCTCTTCGATACTGATCGATAACCTCGAGGAGTTCCTGTTTTTCGTCGGGAGAGAGGTTTTCTCTGAAATAACCCATCATGTGCATCAAGACGTTGGCGTGTTTCTTTGGGGTGGTTTGGAGTCGAAGGGCTTCCATGAGGAGGGCCTGGTATTTCCGGTAGAGCTCTTTGATGGGAAACTCTTTGGCCTTCGCCACCAGCGTTCCAAGGACCTGGTAATGCTTGGGACTGTGGGAGAGGATGAGGAGCTTGTGCTGGGTGTGGAATTGGACGAGGGGACCGCGGCTCTCCTTACGGGCCAGCATCTCCCTCCACCGCTTCAGGGTGAAGACCCTCTCGATGAAGTTTTCCCGGAGCTTCGGATCGTGGAGCCTGCCTTCCTCTTCGACCGGTAAAAGAGGAAAATGCTCCATAAAGATCCTCGCGAACACGCCCACGCCCCTTTTTACCGGTATTCCTTTATCGTTATAGACCTTTACCCGTTCCATCCCGCTGCTGGGCGAGTCGCTTTTGAAGATGAAACCGCAGAGGTCCTCTTTTTCCAACTCGGCGACCCGTCTTCGGGCCCATCGAACCATCTGGTCGGTGAGGTCCCTTTTCGTTTGGATCGTCAACAACCGGGGGGAGTCCGGCGGACCCACGAGATGCATCGCCTCCCTCGGGATCGGAAGGCCGCACTCCACCTCCGGGCAGACGGGGACGTACTCCACATATCGGCCCAAGGTGTCGCGAAGAAACCGGTCCAATTTGTGTCCGCCATCATAGCGGACGTTCTGACCGAGCAGACAGGCGCTGATCCCCAGTTTGATTTTTTCCATCGAACCTCCCCGGCTCCCTCCTCCCCCCCTGTTTTAACGCCTCCTGGTAGATCTGAACCAGACCCCTTGCTTCCTCTTCGGGGGTCGGCATTTTGGCTGCCTGTTCTCTCCCGTTGTCGCCGAGGGCCCGACGAAGTTCCTCCTCATCGATGAGACGAAGGGCCTGCTGGACGAAGTGTTCTGGCGATTCGGGATCGAAGAGAAGTCCCGCGGGAGCCCCTTCTCCCCCTCCACGAACCGGCCATCGGTTCCCCGGAATATCGGATGCCAGGATGGGCTTTCCCGCTGCTTTGGCCTCAAGGAGGGCGTTGGAGAGGCCTTCGGAGGAAGAGGCATTGAGAACGATATCCGCTCCGGTGTAGGCCGAACGCATCGCCTGAAAGGGGATGAGGAAGAGCCATCGAGCAAAGAAAAAGAGGAGGTTCACCTCGGCCTTGAATCTTTCTCCATAGGCCTTATCGATGACCGGGCCGCTGAAGACCGCCCGGATCTTCGGCCTCAAACGATGGACCTTTTCGAGAAGTAGCAGGGCTTTCAGATTTCCCTTCACCGGACGGATTCCCGCGGGATAAAAGAAGAGGATATCCTCCGGGCCGCAGTGGGCCACCTCCCGAAGGTCGAAGGCTTCGTCTCCCATCCAGCAGAAGGATTTGGGAAGGAAGGCGACCTTCCCCCGAACGTCCGGATAGGAATGCCCTATCTGTTGGATCATCTCTTCGCTCTGGGCGATAATCGCCTTTGCTCCCTCGAAGATCCTCGTGATGATGGGCCGACGATCCCTCTGGTAGGTATCGAGAGAAAGGTCGGTCCCCCCCGGGGAGACCACCAAGGTCCACGGAGGGCCGGCCAACGCCTGAGGTAGGGCCAGAAATAAGGATCCCGTCCGGTAGGCATGGTGGAGGTGAACGATCTCGGGTTTGAAGTCGATTAGCCTCCGTTCCAACTCGATAGGGCTGAGACCCTCGGTTGCCACTACCAAGACCTCTTGGCCTTCTCGGGAGAGAAAACGTCTCCACCTCTCGGTGGTAGAGGCGTTTCCGGTCGGGGTGGGATAGGCGGTGGGTGTGAGAATTAGAATTCGGAGAGAGGGACTCAACTCAGGATCTCCGGAAAGGGGGTCAAGAAGATCTCCTTTCTTTTTAGGATAAGACGCAAATGGCCATCAAGCAATATCTTAAGTTCTTCTTCCCTGTCCTGGGTCGAAAACCCCGAGAAAGGGGTCTGCGGAGGGTCCTTTATCCTCCGTCCGGGATGGACCATCCACTCGGTCAGACCATCGGGGAGAGTCTCGAGAAAGGATTCCACCCTCTGAAGGGAAGGGCGGTTTTTTAGATAGAGACCGTAAAAATGATCCGGCACATGGAGTCCCGAGGCCAAGATGAAGGGCCGAGCGGCCTGGCCCAACTGGCTGAAGAATCTGGCCTCTTCCAGGGCAGAGGGAGATAAAGGGTCCTCCCCAAAATCCGAGATAGGTTCCTCTGGGATTCTGACCCAAGGGATCTCGTGCTTCAGGGCAGCCCTGATCATGGCCTTTAAAACGGCCGGAAATACATGAATATGCTGATGGCCGTCGATGTGAGAAAGGGAAAGCCCCGATGTTTTGAGGAGGGTGATCTGGGCATCGATTTCACGACCGATCTCATCCTCAAGGAGGGGGTCGCCTTGGGTCATCAAAAGGCGTTGCGAGGCTGGTTTCCCCAGAAACGTCCCCTCGGGGCAGAGAAGCGGTGACGGCTTGGTCGATACGGGCCTTCCTTCTGAAAGATTGAGGTGAATTCCCCAAGAGATACGCCCAAAGGCGCTGGAACGAATCCTTTCAATGGCATCCCGAAGCCCTGGGCCATTCGGAAGGATGCTCACGCTGGTCACCATGCCCGCCTGGATGGCTTCAAAGATTCCCGCGTTTCTCCCCTCATCGGCTCCGAGGTCATCCGCGTTGATGATGAGCCTTTTGGCGGTCATCGGAGACCTCTGGCCCGAATAAAGAGATTGCGAAAGAACCATCTGCCATTCGAATCCTGTTCGAATTGAGATAATCCGGAGGATCTCAACTGAAGAAGGTGATTGAAGAGGCCGGCCTCCATGGCCTCGTACTCCTCAGGGGTGAAGAATCTCTCGGTTTCATAAACGAGCCTGACCTCTTTAAACCGTTCCTCCAATCGTTTCCATAATCCCTCGGGGTCTGCCAGAGAGATGGCAAGCATCCAGAGCCTTCCCCGCTCAGGATGGAGAAACCTTTGGACCTTTTCAAGGATCGCAAAAAGATGGTCTGTTCCGTGCAGCCCCCCGTAGCGCGGGCCGAAGGGCCGGGGCCCAGGAGTCTGGGGAGGTGTGGCGATGACCACGTCGAACCGATCGAGATTCTCCTTCAGCGGCTCAAACCAAGACCCTCCTTTGATCTGGATCCTGGCAGCCACCCCGTTGAGCTTGGCGTTGAGGGCCGTTGCCTCGAGGGCCTTGGGGTCAATATCGACCGCCACCACCTCTTTCGCACCGAGTTTGGCCGAAACGATGGAGAAAAGCCCGCTTCCGCACCCAAGGTCAAGGACCTTCTCATCCCTCCGAATGTCAAGGAACTTGGCCAGATCGATGCTCGAAGGGGGTGGGATATGGACGCCTTCAGGAAGATCGAGGAGGATGCGGCCAAAAGGGAGATCGAGGGTCATCTGACTCCTTTCTGGGCCACCCATATGGCCATACCGGTTCAGGCCGGAGGAGAGGAGGCGTCCGATAAGGGTCGGATAATCCAAACCCGACCATCTGGCAGATCGGGCAAAGGCCTCGCCGATCTCGAGGCTCGGCGTGACATTGGCCTCGAGAAGATAAGGGGTCCCATCCTCCGTGAGCCGTAAATCAAAGCGAGCGTAGTCCTTCAAACCGAGGGCGTCGAAGGCTTTGCGTGCAAATGCCTCGATCCTCTCTCGAAGATTAAGCGGGAGGTCGGCAGGCCTCATGGATTCTTCGGGTGGATCCACCTTTTTAAAGGTTTCGCTGAGCACCTCATTCCCGGTATGTTCCAGTCGCCATTCGAGGATCGTCAAGACCTCTAACCCCTTCGGACCAGCAATCACCGGTACGGCCAGTTCCCGCCCCTTAAGATAGGTTTCGACCAGAACAGGTTGGCCATACCGTTGGAGCAGGTCGGCTGCATGAAGGTGAAGCTCCTTTTCATTTCGGGCGAGCCTGAGGCCACGACTCATATGCTCGAAGGCGGGTTTGAGCACCAGAGGGGGTTCAAGCCACTGAGGAAGTTCGAATTCTTTTGTGCGGACAAGGATCCCTGGAGGCGTCGGGATCCCCGCGGTGGAAAGCCGCGCTTTCGAAGCCATCTTGTCATCGGCAAGGAAACAGGCTTTGGCATCCGAGCCCACGATTCGGGCTCCTCGGGACTCGAGCAGGAGCCGGACGAGGGCCCGGAAGAATCCCCTGCCTTTGAACGTATCCGTATGATCGATGATGAAGTCACATTGGCAGGCCAGATCGTCTGCCTGAAATTCGATCTCCTCGGAGTTGACGATGAGGGCGTCATGACCGAGAGCGGCAAGACCCTGGGCAATCGACTCCGCACAGCGGCAGACGGATTCGAGGGTTCGGACAATTCCTATGCGCATTCGGTCATCAGAGATCTTGAGAAGCCTCACCGAGGCCGATCCTCCTCGGTCTGTCAACAGCCCGGCTCTCCAGGATGGCCGCAGCAGGACTGAAAGCGACGGATCTTAATCCAGTTGTTCCTCAACAAAAGCCATAGCTTCTTAGGCCATGGCAGATCCCCTCGGAGATTGGTGAGAAAAGATCGGGGATTTGGTTTATCCATTGTATTCCATTTTAGCCAAATGGAGCCCCGATTTTCAAAAGAAATTTCTCCAAAGAGGGCCCATTCCAAAGACTGCTTTCCTCCTCTCTTGACAACCTCCTCGCCTTTTATTATTATTCAAGCTATGAATAATGATCATTCAAAATATGAATTATTTTACAGAAAAAGATGGATTGGCCCCCTGATCCAATCAGGGATCAAAACATTTCCTGTGGTCATTGTCTCTGGAGCGAGACAGGTCGGGAAGAGCACCTTCCTGCAGAACGAATTCCCAGATTTTAAATACCTCAGCCTGGATGATTTCTCGGCGCTCCACCAGGCCCAAAGAGATCCATCTTCCCTGTGGATCGACACGGATCGGGTCATCCTCGATGAGGCCCAAAAAGCTCCGGAGCTTTTTAGCGCTGTGAAACTTGCGGTAGACCGTAGCAGAAGGAAGATCCGCTTTTTAATCTCCGGGTCCTCGAATCTGTTATTGATGAAAGGGATCAGCGAGACCCTTGCAGGAAGAGCCATCTACTTTGAGATGCATCCGATGACCTATGGCGAAATGTATGGAAAAGGCGAAAGGCCTCAAAATTTCCTTCACCTTCTCCATACCCATTTCAAGATCAAAGAACAAGAGTTGAAGGAAGTAGATCCCGTTCCCCTGATGCTCAAAGGTTTCATGCCTCCCCTGCTGCATTTGTCAGAGGGGAAAGACGTCCTACTCTGGTGGGAGGGTTATGTTAAGACATATCTTGAAAGGGACTTGAGAGAACTTTCGCAGATCGAGTCCTTGGTCGATTTTAGAAGAGTCCTGGAATCCCTCGCCCTCAGGACAGGGAATTTACTTAATCAGACAGAGGTCAGTCGAGATACCGGAGTCAGTCAACCTACGGTTTATCGATATATGAAGCTTCTCGAAATCTCAAACCTCGTCAAAAGGATTCCAGCCTACTTTCCTGCCCGAACGAAAAGGATTACAAAATCTCCTAAATGTTTCTTCGTGGACCCAGGCCTGAGCATTTATCTTTCAGGATATTACGATGAAGAGTCTTTGAGGAAGGCGAGGGAGATCGGACATTACTTCGAGTCCTTTATCTTTTTACATTTACAGGTCCTGAGCGAATGGTTGGTCCCCAAGGCCTCTCTTTTTTACTGGAGAACCCCATCGGGAAAAGAAGTGGACTTCGTCCTCGAGCAGGGCAAAAACCTCTTTGCCTTTGAGGTTAAGATGACCCAGAAACCTACTTTCCATGATGTGCGGAATTTAATCGCCTTTGTGGAAGAGCATCCGAGGACCGTAAGAGGGGTTTTGATCCACGCCGGATCATCGATTCAATATTTTCATTCAAAGGTGATCGCTATCCCCTGGTGGTGGATTGGATTGTAATTTAAACGAGTCCTTTCAAAAGATTCCACCTAAGCTTCCGGCGTAGCCGGTCAGTTCCACATAGCCCTCGCAGGTGATCGCTCTGCCTCCCGCGGTTCCCCTTCCGGCGACCGCGCCCTCCCAGTAAACGATCCCGGTGGACCCTTGGGTCAGGAGTTCCTGGCCGGAGACGAGGGGGGTCAGTTCTACCTCTATCTTTTCCGAGGCGATCTTCAATCTCCATCGGCTCGGATATCTGCCACCGCTCTGAGGGCTTTTCCAGTAATCGAGGACTTGCAGGTTGATGTCGTTGAGTTGGAGATGAATCGCCTCCCCCGAGGCCTTGACCAGGGTCCCCGAGGAGGAGGCTTCGATCGTCCCGTCCTTCCTCCTGAGAAAATAGACCATCAGCTCCCGGCCGTCCGAAAGGTGGAGGCTGAACCAGTCCCAACCCACCTGATCGGGGGCGAGTTGATTCGAACCGAATTCATGGTCAAACCAGCTCGTCCCTTTTACAGGAATGGAGGAATTGGAAAGAGGCGTTTTGATGAGTCCTTCGGTTGCGAGATTCGTATAGGAGAAGTAGTAGGAGGCCTGGCCTTCCTTCGGCCCTTTTTGGCTGAGTCCGTTCCTTCCATGGAAGACGAGGGGCTTGCGGGGCACCAGGCGGAGGGAGAGCCCCATCTCCTGATGCCGGGCCGATAGGTGGATCCGGTTCCCCTCCATCTTGGCGAGCCAGTTGAGGAGCCAGACGTCCATCCTGTCTCGAGCGGCCCCTGCAAGCCCAGGACCCTCCCGCGAAACCCTTTCTGCATACCAGAAACGATTGGAGGAGACATCGGTCAGGGCAAAATGGGCCAGGTAGATGTCGCGAATCGACCAGGGGTGATCCGGATCCTTTGCCTTGGGGAGCGCCCCCTGCCGGAAGAAGGTGAGCTGGTATCCAAAGCGGTTGTTCGAAGCATCTCTCAGATGGCCCGTGAAGTACCACCACTCGGTCCTGAATTCAGGGTGAGAACCATGATCTCTTGGGAAGGACCAATCCCAAGGACCGATGGCCTGACGCCAATCCCGGGCGGAGGCCAGAGAGAGGAACCCCATCAAAAGCAGAGGAGGGAGGAGCTTCCAAAGGGATTTATGAAGGCGACGATTCATCTTCTTTTTGCGTAATCCTGAGGCCCCCGATCCTGCTTAGATGAACTACTCCTCCCGGATTTGGATTTGAGGATAGGTCCGGTAGACCCTCCAGATGGGATAAACGGCGGCTCCGATGCTGGCCAGAATGGCGATGAGGCCCGTCCATAGATAAGGTTCGGGGGTAGGGTGATAGAAGATGGTCCAGTTGAAACTTCGGAGGTTGATCACCTTGATCAGGAGAACGGCAAGCCCGGTTCCGACGACGAGGCTCAGGATGAAACTGATCATCCCCATCCCCAGCCCCTCCATAAGCGTCATCTTCGCCACCTGACCCGTCGAAAATCCCAGGGCACGGTAGATGCCGAACTCCCGGCTCCGCTCGATGAAGAGCGTCAGCAAAGCACCGGCGATGCCGAAAAAGGCGACGACGATGGCGATGACCCTCATGGAACGGGTGATGGCAAACGTCGTGTCAAACACCTCGAGGATCTCTCGATGGAGTTGAGCGCCCGTCAGCACCGGAAGCCCCCTCGCCTCCGCCCTCTTCTTCACCTCTTGGATCAGTTCGGATCTGCGCGGGTTGTCGGGGTCGATGAAGATCCCGATGTTGTTGAGGGTTCGGTCACCAAAAACCTTGAGATAGGTGGACCGGTCCATCATGACCAAGCCGTGTTCCGTGGTGTAATCGTAAAAGATGGCCCCGACCCTAAAGGCCGTAGGGCCTTGTCGGCCATCCAGCGTGATCGTATCACCCGATTTCACTCCAAAGCGCCTCGCAAAACTTTCGGAGACAATGACGCCACCCTGTTTGACAGGTTCCCAATTCTCATCCCCCCCTTTGACCCAGCCAAACCGGGCATACTTCTGAAGGACCTTCGCATCCACCGCACTGATATGGATGGGGGTCTCTTGGTATAAGGTCTGGACATTGCGATAGGGATGGACCCCACCCAATCCCTCCAACCCCTTCAGCTCCTCGAAGAAGTCCTCCGGGACCTCGGCTTCGAGGATCTTTCCGATGTAAAGATCCCCCCGGATCTGGGTGCCCATCCACCAGATCAGGGACTGTCTGAAACTTCCGATCATCGTCCCCAGGCCGATCGACATGGAGAGCGAGATCATGAAGGCCGCGATGGCCACACCCGTCCTTCCGAGATTCTGCCGGATCGTCCCCGCCGCCACCTTCCCCGGAAGCCCTCCCCAAAGGACGAGGAGTTTTTTGAGAAAGGGGTGAAGGCCGAGGAGCAAGACGCCGGTGAGAAGGCTCGCCCCGAGGACGAAGCCGAAGACGCCGGCGAAACCGACATAGACATCGCCATCAGGGATGAGGAAGAGCATCAGGCTGACGAGAAAGACCGCAAGACCCGCGAGGGCCAATTGTATGGCCCGCTGGCCGCTCTTTCGGCCGGGCGCCCTTCCGCTCAAGGCTTGAACCGGATCGGTACGGATCAGTTCCACGAGGGGGACGATCCCTCCCACCAGGCCGGCGCCGCATCCGAGCAGGATGCCGACCACCGGGATCCAGAGCGACCAGACGACCGGTTCCGGTCTTAAGAAGAAGTAGAGATTGCTGATGGTATCGCCGATCATGCCGGTCAAAAATCGGGTCAAGAGATACCCCACCCAACCTCCGAGGGCTCCGCCGATGGCGCCGAGGATGAGGATCTCGGAAAGAAAGGCGAGAAAAATCTCGACCCTTGTTGCCCCGAGGCTCCTCAAGATGCCCGCATCGCGCCTTCGGCTGATGACCGTGAACATGGCGGTATTGTAGATGAGAAAGACGCCGACGAAGAGGGCCAACAGGGAGAGGGCCTCGAGATTGAGACGAAAGGCCCGAAGCATCCCGGAGTAGGTCTCGCTCCGCTGACGGGACGACTGGATGAGAAACCCTTTTCCCCAGCGAGACCGAAAACCGGGTTCGTCTGAAAGGATGAGGTCGACCCGGTCGACCCAGCCCTGGAGTTGATAGAGTTTCTGAGCATGACCGATATCCATGACCATCAGAGGCTCTGCCGAAGGATTGGAAAACACCCCCTTGACCCGAAGCCTCCCTTTCGTCGTCTCCAGGAGGGTATCGGGTGGGATTTCGATCTCTTCGATCAAATCCTGGTCCACGAGGACCGAGCGCTCGTCGGTCAAAAAGGAGAGGAGATGAGAAAGGACGTCTGCCTTTTGATCCAGCCATTCCACACGGGCAAGTTCGGGGCGAAGCGTCCGGTCCAAAAACGGATCGATCCCCAGAAGCCGGACCTGGCCACCCTGGAGGAGGCTCAGCTGACGGTCGATGACCGGAGAGAACCACTCCACCGCAGGATCGCGGCTCAGTTGGATCAACAGGTGCTCCTCCATGGGACCGACCGGTCTCTGGATCGAGTGGGTGGCTTGGCCTCTCAAAAATTCGATGGCCTTATGGAAACTCCGGAGGGCCGTCTGGGCGGAGAGGGTCATGCCCACCACCGCGGCCACGCCGCAGGCCACGCCCATCAGTTGGAGGAGGCTGAGGCTCCGTCTGCGGGGAAGATAGCGGAGAAAGGATTTGGCGACGATCCTCAATGGGGCGATTCCTCACAGAAGGTCTCTTCGGTGATCACGCCATCGACCATTCTCAGGATGCGGGTCGCATAACGGCAGGTCAATGGGGAATGGGTGGCCATGATCAGGGTGGTTCCTGATTCGCGACAGCTTCGGGTCAACAACTCGAGGATCTGGTTTCCTGTGGCCGTATCGAGATTTCCCGTGGGTTCATCGGCCAAGACGATGGTAGGGTTTTTTACGATGGCCCTGGCGATGGCCACCCGTTGCTGTTCCCCTCCGGAGAGCTCATTGGGATAGCGGCGTTCTTTGCCCTTAAGCCCCACGTCTCTCAAGGCCTGGAAGGCCAGCTCCGGCTCCGGCCGATTGGCCAGTTCGAGGGAGAGGTAGACGTTTTCGAAGGCCGTGAGGGTCGGAAGAAGGTTGAAGAACTGGAAGATGAATCCGATCTTCGCCCGTCTCAACAGCGTTCGGCCCCTCTCCCCAAGTTCCTCTAAATCTCGACCCTCCACCTCGATCCGTCCCCGTGTCGGACGATCCAGTCCCGCGATGAGGTTGAAGAGGGTCGTCTTTCCGGAGCCGCTCTTTCCGAAGAGGGCGACGACCTCTCCTGCCTCGATCTCGAGGCTCGTCCCACAGAGGGCGGGGGTGGCCGCCCCTACCTCCCCATAGTGTTTCCAAAGATCGTGGATTCGGATGAGGGCCATGGGGGGAAGGCTAAAGTTTTTCTGGGAAACAGAGGTTCTCCCCGCGAGCTGCGGCACGTCCGCAGTGTTGACAGAAATATTTGGCGTCCCGGATGAGCTCCTTGTATTCCTCCTGGGTCATGCTCTTCCGGAGCTCGCAGAGATGCCGTTCGTGTCCCTCATGGGGCACATTGAGAGCTGCCTCGGATAGGAAGACCTTTCCTGTGGTGGCCATGCTTAATCACCCTCCCTTCGTCAAATTCACCAAAGAGCCGTGACGAAACACACGCTCAAAGACCCCGTTTGGTTTCGATCCATTCGGAGAGTTTCTTCAGATCCGGGCCCCTCGTGAAGAGAGGGGTTTTGTTTTCCCGATAGACCGTCAGGTTCTCTTCAAAGGTCGGCCTCGGGTTGAGGTAAAAGATCCCTAAAGGCATGCGGTCGGTCTCCCAGGCCTTTTTGAGCGCCTCAACTCGATCGTAAGGATCGTGGTCCTCCCCAAGATAGTAAATCTTCGATTTAAACCACTGGTAGGTATTCAACTTGTTATAGGTAACGCAGGGCTGGAGGATGTCGACAAGGGCATACCCTTTGTGGGAGATCGCCTTTTTGATCAACTCCTTCGTCTGATCCACATCCCCGGCAAAGGCCCTGGCGACAAAGGAGGCCCCCAGGGTAATGGCGATCGCAAGGGGGTTGAAGGGTTCGTGAAAGACGCCTTCCCGCTGGACGAGGGTTTTGAACCCTTGAAGGCTCGTGGGCGAGGCCTGCCCTTTGGTCAACCCGTAGACCATGTTGTTGTGAACGATATTGGTGATGTCCGGGTTCCGACGAATGGCGTGGAGAAAATGGTTCCCGCCCTCGCCATACATGCAGCCGTCACCGCTTTCGTCGATGACGATGAGGTCAGGGTTGACCGCTTTGATGGCGGTGGCCACGGGCAGGGATCGCCCGTGGAGGCCGTTGAAGAGGTTGCACCGGAAATAGTGGGGGGCTTTGGCCGCCTGTCCGATGCCCGAGACGACGACGAGCCTCTCGGGTTCGATCTGAAGCTCAAAAAGCGCGGCCTTCAGGGCCCTTAGGATGGCAAAATTCCCACAGCCCGGACACCAGGCGATATCCAATCCTTCTATGTCATATCGGTTCGTTTCCATTTGAGGCTCCTAAGGCAGGATCGATTGCAGCCGCCTTTCGAGATCGTCCACGGCAAAGGGAAGACCGTTATATTGAAGGACCTGATCGTCCATCTCCAATCCCGTCTCCATCCGGAGGAGCCGGCCGAATTGGCCAGTGGCGTTGTTCTCGACGAGGACCCTCTTTTTGGCCTTGCGAAGATACTGGCGTGTTTTCGGATGAAGGGGGTAGGTCTGTTTGAAGTGGAGGAACGATACCCCCTCCCTTCCCAGCCTTCTTATCGCCTCCTGGATCGCATGGTAGGTGGATCCCCATCCAACGATGAGGGTTTCGTACTCTTCGGGTCCATGAAGCTCTGGAGGGAGGAGGTCTTTCCTCAGGAGTTCCAATTTTTTGAGCCTCTTGTCAACCATCCTCGTTCTCAGGCCGAGATCTTCGGTGATGTGACCCTCCTCGTCGTGCTCATCGCTGTCGAGGACGACAAGCCCCTGGCCGTAACCGGGGATGCCCCGAGGTGAGAGGCCGTCCTCGGTGATTCGATAACGCTTATAATCGCGGTCCGTTTCGATAAAATGCCTTTTCGGTTGAAAATCGGAGAGGTCGATTGAGGGAATGTTGTAATGAGACTCGAGGAGGTATTGATCGGTTAAGATGAACACAGGGATTTGATATCGATCGGCCAGGTCGAAGGCCTTCTGGCCGAGATAGAAACAGTCTTCGATCGTCCCCGGGGTGAGGATCGCCCTCGGAAATTCCCCATGGCCTGCGAAGAGGGCAAAGAGGAGTTCCCCCTGTTCGGTCCGGGTGGGAAGCCCTGTGGCGGGACCCGGCCGTTGTCCGATATGGATGACCATGGGCGACTCGATCATCCCCGCAAGGCTCAACCCCTCGACCATCAGGGCAAAGCCTCCCCCCGAGGTGGAGGCCAAACCCCTGGCGCCCGCATACCAGGCGCCGAGGCCCATGTTCATGGCGCTGATCTCGTCCTCGGCCTGCTCCACAATGAGGCCAAACTCGTTTGAGCGTTCTGCGAGATGCACGGCCAAAGCCGTGGAGGGGGACATGGGATAGAAAGCGAGGAAGTTGCATCCTCCGGCGATGACGCCCATGGCGAGCGCTTCGACCCCGTCCAACAGGAGCTCGTTTTTGACGAGCTCGTGTTTCGTGAGGTCGATCCGGATGTGGCCGGATTGGAGGATGGCCGCGGCGATCTCATATCCCCTGTCCATCGCCTGAAGGTTTTTCTGGACGGTCTCTTCCTCTTTTCCCGAAAAATGGTGGCGGAGATACTGACGGAGCAATTCCGTGTCCACCTGAAAGAGTCCGGCCAGGACTCCCGCCGCAACCGTGTTGATATAGATGAGGCCCCCCACTTCCTGGGCGATCGAAGAGAAAGGGACATCCACGGCCCGGCAGGTCGGACATTCCTTTTCATAAAGGGCCTTCTCTCCCAACAGGAGAGTCTGAGGCGAGATATGTTTCTGAAGGTGATGGACCGCTCCGGGGTTGAAGGGGATCAAGAGATCGATTCGATTTACAGGGGCGGCCACCCGATGGTTGGAGACCCGAATCCAGGTGGAGTTGCTCCCGCCCCGGATGCGGGACATATATTCCTGGGAGGAAAAGACGTGATATCCCGAAAGCTTCAACGTTCGTGTGAGGAGGTGTTCGACGGTCTGAATCCCCTGACCCGCCTCTCCACAGAGAACGATGGAGATCTCTTCCCCGAATCTACCGCTCCTTCCCTGTTCCATTGCGCCTCCTGAAGGACACCGGGCCCTTTGAAGATATTATAAATGACCTCCTCCGGCGGGGCAAACGGCCAGCCCCTCGGAACTTCAGGAAACTTTTAACGATTGGAGAAACCTGCCCCGTTGTGTTAGCTTTATTAAAAAGCCCTTCACCCCACCAAACCCTTTTTTCTCGATCACGGGGATCGAAAACGGGCGTCCTTTTGAGAATGATCTGGGAAGGAGGACTCTTTAGTTTAGGAGCAGGATTGGCCACAGGGTTAGGGGCCCTTCCTGTCCTCTTTACGAAGAACGCCTCTCCTAAATTGCTCGACACCCTTCTCGGCCTATCTGCGGGCATCATGCTGGGGGCGACCTCTTTCAGCCTGGTCCTACCTTCGATTCAGTTGGGAGATGTTTGGGTCGCTGCCTTGGGCATTCTCCTGGGAGGGGCCTTTCTCGCCCTATCCAATCGCCTCGTCCCGCACCTCCACACCTTTTCAGGACGCGAAGGACCCTCCTTGAGCCTCTCGAGGGTCTGGCTCTTTGTGTTGGCCATCACGATTCATAACTTCCCTGAAGGGGTGTCTGTCGGCGTGGGGTTCGGAAGGGGCGATCTCCTCGAAGGGATGGGGTTGGCCATGGGCATCGGCTTTCAAAACATACCCGAGGGGATGGCCGTCGCCTTTGCTCTCCTGCGGGAGGGTTACAGTCCCTTTCGAGCCATCGGATATGCGACATTAACGGGATTGGTCGAGCCCATCGGAGGCCTCATCGGGGTCACGGTCGTCACCCTCGCCCAGTCCCTCCTTCCCTGGGGCCTTGCCTTTGCGGGAGGGGCGATGCTCTTCGTCATCAGCAACGAGATCATCCCCGAGACCCATCGGAGCGGCCATCCCTTAGAGGCCACATCAGGGGTCCTGTTGGGTTTTGTGGTGATGACCATTTTTGACAATCTTTTCGGTTAAACATTTAACCCCCATAAGGAGAAGTGTATGAAGCTTACGTCATTATTCCCTTTACTTCTTATCGGGACCTTGATGAACCTGCTGATGATGCTTGAGAGGGTTCCTCCAGTTGGAGCAAATCCCCTGACCCAAACCACATCTGCCTTTGATAAAGAGCTCCTCGAGGCCAGGAGAATTGCCAATGAGCTGATGGAGACCGTCCGTGGGCTTTTAATGCAGGAGATTCAGAAGGGAGGTTTCGAGGGCGCAGTCCGCGTCTGTTCCGAGCTGGCCCAGGAGATGACGGCCCGCCTCTCGAGCCAGACCGGCCACCAAATCCGGAGGGTTAGCCTCAGGTACCGGAACCCCAAGAATATCCCAGACCCGTACGAGGCAAAAAGGTTACAGGAGCTCGATCGCCTCAACCGGGAGAAAAGACTCCCTGAGGAGACCTTTGAGATCGTCGAAGAGGGCGGGGTCAAATATCTCCGTTATCTCAAACCCCTGACGGTCGCCCCTCTCTGTGTGACCTGTCATGGACCCAAGGAGAATATCCCCTCCGATGTCCAGGCCATCTTGAGGGAGAAGTATCCGGAGGATCGGGCCACGGGATTCCTCGTCGGAGACCTTCGGGGAGCCATCAGCGTGAAAATCCCCCTATCGGAGAGTCGGAGGTAGGGGAGGACGAGAGGCGGCAGGAGAAAGGACGGGATGGCCATCGACAAAGAGTCGCTCATCCGCCTCATCTGCGGCCATTGCGATTTTTACAAAGAATCCGAGAAGGATCTCGAATGCGGCGCCTTCAAGATCCTGAGAGCCCTTCTTGAAAAGGGGATCGTCACGCCGGAAGAGATCGAGGATGCCCTACGAAGGTAGATTCTTGACCCTCGCCCCCCATTGCACCCTCAAGAGGCTCGAAAAGCCCTACCTCTTCGATATCGAAAACGATCAGCTATACGAGCTGGGGGAGGAGGCCTTTCAATTCCTTTTGAAGGCTTCGAGGGGAGAACCCCTCTCGGCCACCGAAGAGGAAGAAGGGTTTCTCCACTACTGCCTCTCAGAGCAACTCGTCACGATCTCAGAGAGGCCGGTTCCGAGAACGTTCCGGTTGGATCCCTCGCCCGTTCCTTCTCTAAGGTATCTCGAACTCCTGATCACCGATCGCTGTAACCTCCGCTGTCGCCACTGCTATCTTGGAGAAGGGCGAGGCCAGGATCTCCCTTTCGTAACCATCCTCAAGGTCCTCGAAGAGTTCGAATCGATCCAGGGGCTCAGGCTCCTCCTTTCTGGTGGAGAACCCCTGCTTCATCCCGACTTCTGGGCGATCAATGACGTTTTAACGAATTACCCATTCCGATCCGTCATGCTCTCCAACGGGACGTTGATAACCGAGAACGTCGCCCGGAGGCTTCGCCTCCACGAAGTCCAGTTGAGCCTCGACGGGATGAAGAAGGGACACGAAGCGATCCGGGGAGAAGGGACCTTCGAAAAGGTCCTCCGGGCCATTGACCTCCTCCAAGAGGCCGGTCTCCGGGTCTCGATCGCCACGATGATCCATCGAAAAAATTTAGAGGAGTTCGAGGAGCTGGCCTCCTTGCTTCAGTCCAAAGGGATCGAGGAGTGGAATGTTGATATCCCATGTCCCGCGGGCAGACTCGAGGAGAGTCAAGACCTCTGGGTCTCGCCCGAGGAAGGAGGCCCTCTTTTGCGCTACGGATTCGGGGGAGGATTTCACGGTTCGGAGCATAGGGAAATCTGCGGCGCCCACCTCTGCGCAGTCCTTCCGGACGGAACCGTCGCCAAATGCGGTCTCTTCGGCGACGAACCCCTCGGCACGATCGAAGAGGGGCTGCGGGTCTGCTGGGAGCGGATGGCCCGAATCCCCCTCGATCGGTTGAAGTGCCGGTGCGAGGTGATCGAGGAGTGCCGAGGAGGATGCCGCTTTCGGGCCAAAAGGCTCGGAGATTTTTATGGGCCGGACCTCTACCAATGCTTCGCCCGCGGGGTTCTCCCTTCCACCTCCGAATCTCCTTGACATGGACGAGGGATTTGATATATTGGGAGGCATAATTCCAAGGTTTAAAGGAGGGGAAGCATGAAACGCCTCATCGTCATCGGAATCCTTTTAATGCTTATTTGTGGAGTTTCCACCGCTTGGGCCCAGAAGGCGGTCCGCCTCTCCATCGCCACGGGCGGGACCGGAGGGGTTTACTATCCCCTTGGCGGCGGCATGGCCAGCCTCATCTCGAAATACATCCCCTATGCGGAGGCGACCGCAGAGGTGACCACGGCCTCCGTCGACAACGTCCGACTGATAGGCGCTGCCAAGGCCGATCTTGCCTTCACCATGGCCGATACCGCCTGGGATGCCTTCCAGGGAAAGGGGGTTTTCAAGGAGAAGATTCCCCTTCGGGCCCTCTTTGCCTTCTATCCCAACAACATGCACATCGTCACGGTGGAGGGCAGGGGGATTGAAAAGGTGGCCGACCTGAAGGGAAAGAGGGTCTCCACCGGCGCGCCTGGAAGCGGGACCGAAGTGATGGCCCTCAGGGTCCTCGAGGCCTTCGGCATCGATCCGGACAAGGACCTCAAGAGGGACAAATTGGGGGCCTCCGAGTCCGCAGGCGCTCTGAAGGACCGCAAGATCGATGCCTACTTCTGGGTGG
This sequence comes from Thermodesulfobacteriota bacterium, assembly GCA_026415035.1. NCBI lineage: Bacteria > Pseudomonadati > Thermodesulfobacteriota > Thermodesulfobacteriota bacterium. Next base: position 55,412 of record JAOAHX010000008.1, read on the forward strand.
GAGGCGTTCCGACCGCCTCTGTGACCGATGTGGCTGCCACGCCCGGGATGAAGATCAAATTGATCGCCCATGACGAAGCCCTCCCCAAGATGAGAGAGAAGTACGGACCCCTCTACGTCAAGGGAACGATCCCGGCCAAGGCCTATCCGGGACAGGACGTGGACGTGCCCATCGCCGTGGTCTGGAATCTTGTTGTTTGCCATGAGAATATGAAGGGCGACGTGGCCTATGACATCGTGAGGACGATGTTCGAGCGGAAATCGGAGCTTGTGGCCGTCCACAAGGATGCGGCTTGGCTTGCCCTTGAACCCCAGGCCGCTGGCGGCTCTCCGATCCCCTTCCATCCGGGGGCGGTTCGCTTCTACACCGAGAAAGGCCTGAAGATCCGATAATTGAAATTCAGACGCTGGCCCCTCCTGTCCTTGATCGGGTTCCTCATCGTGGCAGGAGGGGTCTTTGTTTCGACAGAGGTCACGGTCCTCCAACTTGAAAACCTGGACCGGCAGAAGATCCTGCGGATCAAGGTAAGCCCGGCCGAATCCCTCTCCCTTTCTTACCTCCATTCCATCTATCGCGAGCCCGTCGTGGAGGAATTTCGCCTGAGGGAGGGCGAATTCCTCCTTACAGGGGTGATTACGAGAAGCCCGGGCGTCATGGAGTATTACGGATTCGAGGAGGTGAGAGACCGCCATCCGGTCGAGAGGAGATGGGCCTTCCTCGATCTGAAGAGGACGCCGGGAGGAGAACAGGTCCTGATCGTCAAGGGAAGGCAAATCGAACTTAGGGATCTCGGAGAGGAAGGAGATCGAATCCGATTGAGGGTTCTCTCCCTGAGGCTCGGCCCTTATCTTTTGGGATCAATCGACCAGCTCCTTTCTCCTCCTTTCCTGGGCCAGGAAAGGGAGTAGGTTTCCTTTGGGATCGAACCTCATCGGATAGGGGCCCTCCAAGACCCTCAGATCGGTCCTTTCGAGAAGCTCCTCCTTGTAGATTTCGGAAACCTCCACCTCGTCCACCTGGAGGGTGTTCTTGATTCGAACGATCCTGGCCCTCTCCGGCGGGGTGAGGCCAATCGAACCGAGGCCGACCTCGATCGCCTCTCGATCCGTCTCGAAGGCCATCGGAATCGCCGCCTTTTCGAGGCTGATGGCGGTGATGCAGTTCGTATAGGTGGCCCGAGGGTCGATCCTTTCGACCAGCCTTTTCGTGGTGAGGTCGGCCAGCCCGATGCCGATGGCGTTGCCGTTTGAATTGGGCGTCAGGTCCCGGACGAAGAGCCTCCTGACCGAGGTGGGATGGGGAAAGGTTCCGAGGATGTCCCGATTCCGTCCGGTGACGTTCGGGTCCATCCCGACACCGCTCACATCCTTTCCCATCTCGTCCACGATCAGCAGATCGATCTGGTCGAAGGGGAGTTTTGGCATCCACTGCTTCGCCTGAGCAAGAAGTTCGGGTTCCCGTTCCCTGATTTCCCTGGCCGAAAGGCCGACCAGCGCCGCAGTCTCGTCGTATCCATTTTCTATGATTCCGAGACCGAAGAGGATGGGCATCCTGTCGAGGACCACCGTGGCGACCTCCTCGATCACCTTAGGAAAACCGTGATCGATGGCGGCCCGATGGGCCAGTTCCGCGCCCTTCTGTTTCCCCATGCCGATGGCCATCATCTTCATCAACCCGCTCTCGATGGGCCCTTTGAACTTGGTATGGGGTTTGATCCGGTTGACCACGACGACATGGTCGGCTTCGAAGGCCTGCCTGTCGATATAGACCGGTAGGCCCGATCGGGTCCTTCCGATCTCGGCCACCTCCATGGAGGAGAGGATGGGAGCGCCGATCGCCTCCTCGGTGATCCGGTAATGCCTGAGGAGGGCGACCTGCCCCTCTGCCGTCGCCCCTCCATGAGAACCCATGGCCGGAAAAAGGAAGGGTTGAGCACCGAGAAAACGGAGGTAATCGACGAGGGTCTTGAGGATGAGGTCGATCTGGGAGATCCCCCGGCTTCCCGCGGTGATCGCCACCCGGTCACCCGGCCTCACCTTCTTTCTCAAGTCGTGCTTGGAAAGCTCCTCCCGGATCGTTCCCTCAACGTCTCCGACCGCGGTCCGATCGAAGGTCTGGCCGATACGGTACATCCTGGGAAGATCCATGGACCAATTATTCTTGATTTACCCATTGCTGTCAAACGCCTTGGGTCCCTCTTTCTCCTTGACATGAAAAAGCCTTTTTTATTATTTTGGAACTGCTTTTCAGGGAGAGAGGTGGGAAATGGAAACCGAAGACCGACTGCAAAAGGACGAAGGCCTCATCACGGAAGAGGTCCTCAAGGAGGCGGAGAAGTATATCGAGGAGGAAGAGGGACCATCCCGGAGGCTTTCGGGGAAGGTCGACCTCTTCGTCACCGTCGTGGCCGTGGTGATGTCCCTCGTCCATCTCTATGCCGCCATCGGCGTGGTCATGACCCAGGTCCTCAGGGGCATCCATGTGATGTTCGTCCTCTTTCTCTCCTTTCTGGTCTTTCCTTCCTTTAAGCGATACAAAAACCGGATCATCTGGTACGACTACCTCCTCGCCCTCCTCGGGGTGGCGGTGATCGCCTATATGTTTATCGATTTCCAGGAATTCATCTACCGGTCGGTCGTGCCCACGCGCTGGGACATCGTCTTCGGCACCCTCTTGATTCTCCTGGTCCTCGAGGCCACCCGGAGGACTACAGGCTGGATCATGCCGGCCATCGTCCTCCTCTTCATCGTCTATGCCTTCATCGGCCCCATCCTTCCAAAACCCTGGACCCATCGGGGGTATGACCTCGACCGGCTGGTGGGGCACATGTACATGACCCTCGAAGGGATCTTCGGCGTTCCGATCGACGTCTCCTCCACCTTCATCATCCTCTTCACCATCTACGGCGCCTTCCTCGAGGTGTCGGGGGCTGGGAAATTCTTCATCGACTTCTCTTTTGCGGCCATGGGGGGGAAACCGACCGGTGCCGGACGAACCGTCACGTTGGCCTCCTTTCTTCTCGGAGGGCCATCGGGAAGCGGTGTGGCAACGACCGTCACCTTGGGTTCGGTCGCCTACCCGATGCTGGCCAAGGCCGGCTACAGCAAGGAGGCGGCAGGGGGGCTGCTCTCCGCAGGGGGCATCGGGGCCATCCTCTCGCCACCGGTGCTCGGCGCCGCGGCCTTTCTCATCGCCGAATTCCTGAAGCTCTCCTACCTCGATGTGATCGTCATGGCCTGCATCCCGACCTGTCTCTATTATTGGTCGATCTTTCTCATGGTGGAGATCGACGCCAAGAAGTTCGGGGTGAAAGAGATTTCCGTGGATAAGACCTATAGCCTCTGGCAGCTCACCTACCTCTACGGCTTCCACTTCGTCTCCCTCATCGCCATCGTGGTGATCATGGTCCTCGGGTTCACGCCGATCCTCGCGGTCTTCTGGGCCACGGTCGTGGCCTTCGCCGTAAGCTTCCTCCGGAAGGATACGGCCCTTACCCCGCCGAAACTGGTGAGGGCCTTGCGAGGAGGGGCGATCGGCGTCCTGAGCGTGGCCTCCACCTGCGCAGCCGCAGGGATCATCGTAGGGGTGGTGACCCTCACGGGCCTGGGCCTCAAATTCAGCTCGATCATCATCGAATATGCGGGAGGAAGTCTGCTGCTGACGGCCATCTACACGGCCCTCATCGTCTGGGTGATCGGATTGGCCGTGCCCGTCACCGCCTCCTATATCATCGCCGCGGTGATCGCCGCGCCGGCGCTCATTCAACTCGGCGTCCCCGATTTTGCCGCCCACATGTTCGTCTTCTACTATGCGATCCTCTCGGAGGTCTCTCCGCCCACGGCCCTCTCCTGCTTCGCTGCGGCCGCCCTGACGAAGGGGAATCCCTACAAGACGACGATGTATGCTTGGAAATATACCCTTCCCGCCTTCATCGTCCCCTTCATGTTCACCCTCGATCCCAAAGGGGTGGGCATCCTTCTCAAAGGGTCCTTGACCGATGTCATCTGGACCACCGTGACCGCCTTCTTGGGGGTGGCGGCGCTTGCAGGGGGCGTGGAGAACTGGTTCTTCAAGAAGGCGCTCCCCTACGAGCGGGTCCTGTTGATCGTCGCAGGCCTCCTCCTCTTCTACCCTGTGGCACAATACGACTTCATCGGCCTGGGGTTGATGGCGATCGCCCTCGTCTCTCAGAAATTGAGAAGGGAATGATTCTCGGGACAAGGCTCCTCTTCGTCCTAACCTTTTTACCCTTGCTCACGGGGTGCGGAAATCTCCTCTACCTTTCTCGATTGGGATGGCATCAGTCCTTTGTCACCTTTCGAAGCCTCCCCGTTGAAGAAGTCCTCGAGGAAGAGGGCCTCGACGAGGAGGCCCGAGGCAAGGTCCTCCTCATTCAGGAAGTGAAGCGGTTCGGAGAGAGGCGATTGGGACTGAAGGAGACGGGAAACTATACCAAATTTTTCGAGGCCAGAGGGCCCATCCTCTTCCTCCTCACGGCGAGCGAGAAAGACCGTCTTCATCCCCATTCGTGGCATTTTCCCATCATCGGAAGGGTGACCTACAAGAGCATCTTCACCCTGAAGGCCGCCTTGAAGGAGAAGCGCCTCCTGGAAGGCCGAGGCTTGGACGCCTATCTTCAAGCGGCAGCTGCCTACAGCACCCTCGGATGGCTGAAGGACCCCATCTTTTCGACGATGCTCACCTGGGACGTCCCCACCCTGGTCAACGTCATCCTTCACGAGATGGTCCATGCCACGATCTATTTCAAAGGCGAGACCGATCTCAACGAAAAGATAGCCACCTTCATCGCCAATCAAGGAACTCTCCAATTCCTTTCCGAGAGATACGGGCCCGATTCGAGGGAGGTCTCCCTTGCCCTGCAGTATCAAGAAGACGACCTCCTCTTTTCCCGGTGGGTCGAAAAGGCTTACCGGGAGTTATCCGAATTTTACGCTCAACCCCTGTCAAGGGAGGAGAAATTGAAGGGACGGGAGGAGATCTTCGAGCGGCTCCGGGAGCAATTTGTCCAATTGCTGGGCCAGTTCAAAACGGACTGTTATAGGGGATTCGAGAAGACGGAGTTCAACAACGCCGTGATCCTGGCCCACCGTCGATACGTCGGCCACCTCGAGGGCTTCGAGGAGCTTTACGAGCGATCGGGGAGAGAGCTGAAAAAGGTCGTGGATTACTTTAAGGAGATCAGGGCGAAGGGCGATTGGAAGGCCCTTTCCCCATTCAAGGAGTGATCCCTCTCGTTATCTCTCCCGCTTCCCAGCGATGAACTCTTCCACCATCACCTTGGCCTCGTGATCGGGAATCTGGATCGGGGGGTGTTTCATCGCATAGGCCGAGATGGAGAGGAGGGGGCCGCCGATGCCCCGGTTTCGTGCGATCTTGCAGCAACGGATGGCGTCGATCGTGATCCCGCCGCTGTTGGGAGAATCTTCGACCGAAAGCCTCAATTCGAGATTCAGGGGGACCTCTCCAAATCCCCTTCCTTCCATCCGGAGAAAGCAGACCTTATTGTCGTTCTGCCAGGGGACGTAATCGGAGGGCCCGATGTGGATGTTTTCGGGCTCAAGCGGGACGCCGAGTTGAGACTGGATGGCCTCGGTCTTCGAAATCCGCTTGTTCTTCAGACGGCTCCGGTTGAGCATATTGAGGAAATCGGTATTCCCCCCCGTGTTGATCTGATAGGTGCGATCCAGCTTCACCCCCCGGTCCTCGAAGAGTTTGGCCAGGGCCCGGTGGATGATGGTGGCCCCCATCTGAGACTTCACGTCGTCGCCCACGGCGGGGATCCCTTTCTCTTCGAATCGTTTGGCCCACTGAGGATCCGAGACGATGAAACTGGGCATGCAGTTGATGAAACTCACGCCCGTATTTAGACAGGCTTCGGCATAGAATTGGGTGGCCTGATCCGAACCGACGGGAAGGTAGTTGAGGAGGATCTCCACACCGGACTCCTTGAGGACCTTCTCCACGTTGCAGGGCTTCTCATTGGCCAGGAGGAAGGTTCGGTCTTCCGGATAGTCCTTCATGTGTTCCGAGATGCCATCAAGCGGTTCGCCCATGGAGACGGTGACGCCGGAATCGTTGAACTGGGAGAAGAAGATACGGGTGCAGTTGGGTTTGGCGAAGATGGCCTCCCTCAAGGGTTTTCCCACCTTTCTTCGATCGATGTCGAAGGCCGCCCCCACTTCAATATCCCAAGGCTTGTAACCTCCGAGGTCGAGGTGCATCAGGCCCAAGGGCTCGAACTTTGGGTTTTTCCGAGAAAGATCTCTATAGAATTCAATCCCCTGAATCAGAGCACTGGCACAGTTTCCAACGCCGACGATGGCAATGCGGATCGAATTCTTTTTCATAAGTCATCAACCTTTCTGACGAAACCCCATTTTTTACAACTAAACTTACTATCTCATTTCAACCCGGTTGTCAAGGAATTTGGAAAAGGGCAATTGACTCACATGCAATGTTACTCCATGATATCCCATCGCGATTTTTTTAAGCTATGGAATTTGGCCTGAAACGCCCACTTTTGACAAATCCGATGAGGTTTGGTACCTTTTTTGTAAGGGAATGATGCTCCATCTGACCCCCGACCTTCATCTCCTATGGGCACAAAACACTCCCCTCACATCCTCCTCCTCAATCCCTGGATCACCGATTTTGCCGCCTATAATTTCTGGATCAGGCCTTTCGGGCTCCTCTATATCGCAAGCCTCCTCAAGGAGTATGGGTTTAGAGTCACCCTGGTGGATTGTCTCGAGTACGATCGTCGGGTCAAGAGGTATGGGGATGGGAAATTTTTCAGGTCGAAAATTGCAAAGCCCGATCCACTTCGTTCCATCCCGAGGCACTATTGCCGGTATGGAATTCCTGAAGAAATGTTGTTGAAAAGACTCTCATCCCTTGAAGGAAGGCCAGACCTTATCGGGATCACTTCTGGGATGACCTACTGGTATCCAGGGGTATTTAAACTTATCGAAATCCTAAGGGATATATTTCCTGAGGTCCCGGTGGTTCTCGGTGGAATTTATGCAACCCTCTGCCACGATCACGCCCAGAAGCATTCTGGCGCAGATGTCGTGTTGACAAAGGGAGACGATGGGGCAGTGGTGGAAGGGATCTCCCAATTGATCGGTTTTCCGACCCCGCCCCCTAAAACCGAACCCCGAACCGACCTTTATCCCTCCTTCGACCTCTATCCCCGACACGATTATGTCTGCATCGCCACCTCAAAGGGGTGTCCCTTCCGGTGCGCCTATTGTGCCTCTCCGATCCTTTCCAAGGAATTCGTCAGACGGGACCCTTTCAAGGTCGTGGACGAGATCGAATATTGGGTCTCCCGGTTTGGGGTGTTTAACGTGGCGTTTTATGACGATGCCCTGCTGGTCGATTCCAGAAATCATTTCATCCCGATGATGAAGGAGATCATCAGAAGGGAGATCCAGGTCAATTTTCATACGCCCAATGCCCTTCATATCCGGGAGATCGATGAGGAGGTGGCCAGGCTTCTTTTTCAGGGCGGGTTTAAGACGATCCGGCTGGGCCTCGAGACGTCGAACGAGGAGGCCCAGATCGAAACAGGAGGGAAGGTAAGCAATCAGGACTTCCGAAGGGCCGTTTACCATCTCCAAAAGGCTGGATACTCGACCGATGAGATCGGCGTTTACATCATGGCAGGGTTGCCCGGGCAGAGGGTTGAAGAAGTCACCGAAAGCATTGCCTTCGTCAGGGAGGCAGGAGCAAAGCCCATTCTCGTGGAATACTCACCCATCCCGGGAACGCCCCTCTTCGAGAAGGCGAAGCGGTTCTCTCCCTACGACATCGAGAAAGAACCTCTCTTCCAGAACAACACCCTCTTTCCCTGCCAGTGGGAGGGGTTTACGTTGATGGACTTCAGGCGATTGAAGGAGAAGCTCAGGAGCGGAGAGGCCTGATGAAGCCCCAAGAGATTGTCCGAGGCATCTATATCGTGGGAGGGCCAGAGATGACCGACGGTCGAGATGGTTGCGTCTATCTCCTTCATCTGGACGAACTGGTCTTGATCGATTCGGGCGCTGGCTGGAGCGTGGGGAAGATCATCGAGAACATCGAGAAGTTAGGGTTCGACTCTCGAAACCTTAAAAGGATCCTCCTCACCCACTGCCATATCGATCACATCGGGGGGGCCCCGGAGTTGAGACGACGGTTCGGCTCGAAACTCTACATCCACCGCCTGGACGCCCCTCCCCTCGAAAAGGGAGATCCGATTCTTACCGCCGCCACCTGGTATCAGACCTCTTTTCCACCGACGCCCATCGATGTCCAGCTCCGTCTCCCCGAAGAGACCCTCGAGATCGGCGGCGAGAGGATCGTCTGCCTCCATACGCCGGGCCACACCCCTGGGTCGATCTCCCCCTACATGGATCGGGACGGAAGACGCATCCTCTTCGCACAAGACCTTCATGGCCCTCTGCTCGAGGAGTTCGGGTCGAGCCTCGCCGAGTGGGATCGTTCAACCCAAAAACTTCTGGAACTGGAGGCCGATATCCTCTGCGAGGGGCATTTCGGGATCTACAAAACGAAGAAAGAGGTGAGGAACTATATTCTCTCCTACCGGCGGCAGTACGGGGTGGGAGGTTAGGGGGCTTGCGGTGGGATTTTACGACGCCCATGTCCATTTTTTCTTTGACGGTCCTCTGGAGGACCTAAAAGGGAAGATCAGCCTCCTTAAAGAGGCCGGTTTTGCGGGAATCAACGTCCTGGTGATCAGTGAATTTCCTCCGGAAAAGGAGACCTATCTAAAGATGATCCCGGGCGCCTACCATGGTCACGCTACCCCTGACGCTTTCCGACATCAGAAAGACCCCTTCGAGGCCCTCGGGGTCTTATCCTCTCAAATCGCCATCGTCCCATTCCTGGATGCGCGCTTTATCGGGAAGGATATCGCAGAGACGGTGAAAAGATATTGGGAAAAAGGGTTTAAGGGCCTCAAACTCCTCTATGTTCCCGAGGAGGATTCGACGTTTCAAATCGGGGGCATGGAGAAGACCTTCGGCCGAACGCTCAAGGAGTCGGAGGAGATCACCTCCCAGCTCATCGACCAGGCCGATTCTCTGGGATGGCCCGTTCTGATGCATGTCGATTTGCGGCGATACGGAGAATTCGCCGAATCGATGCTCCGGAGCTATCCCAGGACCCCCTTCAACATCCCCCATTTCGGTTTTTCGCGCAAGGCCATCTCCTCGCTTCTAAAGAGATACCCCAACTGCTTCACCGATACCTCCTCCTTATTCCCCTATATGGAGCAGGAGCCCGCCGCATACCGGGATTTTATCAAATCCTATCAGGACCGGATCCTCTTCGGAAGCGATGCCGTCATCGGCGAACCCGAAAAGATGGTCTCTGTCTTGAATTTTATGAAGGGTTTTCTCGAGGACGAGCAGCTCCTCCTTAAAATCGCCCACCGAAATTACCTCCAATATATGGCCTATAGGGCCGGTTGAATCGATTGACATCGAAGGGATGATTTTGATAAAGTGAGGGCGTTTCCCCCGGAGGGGAGGATTTTGAGCACGGGCAAGAAAGGGGGTGAAGGAGAAGGTTTGAAGAGGGACCCATAAAAGGAGGTCGAGAACGCAAGGAGGAACGAAGATGACGGAGAAGATCAGGAGACACAGCACCTCAGGAGTTGTCGTTTTAACGATTTTGGGCCTTATCATTTATATGTTGTTTGTTCCGATCGAGAGGTCGACCGGGCAGACCAAGCCGGCGGAGGTGAAGGCAAAGCCCGCCGAGGCCAAACCCGCCGAGAAATCGAAGCCAGCGGTGGCGGCCAAACCCAAACCCAAGGTCCCCCAGCGGCTGATCATCGCCCAGGGGACGGATGCCCTCACCATGGACAATCACCACATGATCGATTCTCCCACGATCACCATCGGAGAGCACATGGTGGAGACCCTCCTCGAGCTGACCACGAAGGGCGAGATCGTGCCCCGGCTTGCGGAAAAGGTCGAGGTCTCCCCGGATGCCACCGAATATACCCTGAAACTGAGAAAGGGCGTCAAATTCCATGACGGTGTGCCTTTCAATGCGGAGGCCGTAAAAATCAATTTCGACCGGAGGCTCGATCCGAAGGCCGCCACCAAATTCGGCTTTCTCGTCGCGCCGATCTCGTCGGTCACAGTGGTGGATGAATATACGGTGAAGATCAAGACCAAAGCCCCCTTCGCGCCGATGTTGAGCAACCTGACCCACGGCACCAACGGCATCATCAGCCCGGCCGCGCTGAAGGCCTCGTGGGATAAACCCATCACCAAACCCGTTGGGACGGGTCCTTTCATGTTCAAAGAATGGATTCCCGGGTCGAAGCTGGTGATGGTCCGAAACGAGAATTACTGGGGAAAGAAGCCCCACCTCGAGGAGGTCGTCTTCCAGGTCATTCCCGACGATGCTGCCAGGGTCGTCGCCCTCGAGACCGGAGAGGTCCATGTGGCGGTCCGGATCCCGCCTTTCGACATCCCACGCTTGAGGGCCAATCCGAAATTGACGGTGGTCAGCGCGCCCAGCGTCCGGACCATCTACCTCGGCTTCAATCATCTCAAGGAACCCTTTCACGATAAGAGGGTGAGGCAGGCGCTCAATTATGCGGTGAACAAAGAGGCGATCGTAAAGCATGTCCTGGGCGGCGTGGGAAGGGTTTCCGATGCGCCGCTAAGTCCGGGGATCTTTGGGTACACCCCGATCAAAACGTACGAGTATAACGTTGAAAAGGCAAAGGCCCTCCTTGCCGAAGCAGGATATCCCAAGGGGTTTGAAACGACGCTCCACCCGGCGGTCGGGCGGTATTATATGGATGTCTCGGTGGCCACGGCCGTGGCCGCTGACCTCCTCAAGGTCGGGGTCAGGGCAGAGATCAAGATGATGGAGTGGGGCACCTACCTCCCCACGATCCTCCGAGAGAAGGAGGTGGCCGATCATAAGATCTATATGCTGGGATGGGGCTGCGTGACCGGAGATGCCGACTACGGGCTCTATACCCTTTTCCACTCCGGAGAATGGCCCAAAAAAGGGATGAATGCCTCTTTTTACAAGAACGAGAAGCTCGATCCGATCCTTGACGCCGCCCGAAGCACGGCCAACCCCGAGGAGCGGAAGCGGCTCTACAAAGAGGCCCTCACCCTCATCCACGAGGACGCCCCCTGGCTCTTCCTTCACAGCGAGGTCCAGATGGTGGGCGTGAGGGCGAACGTGAAAGATTTGATCGTCCATCAGACCGAACGGGTGATGGCCCATTCGGCGAGGATAGAATAGCCCACTCAGGAAAGTCAAAAGCGGGAAGGGGCTGACTTTTCCATGAAAATTTGTTATGAGAAGCGTCAGCCCCTTTTTTATCCCTCCCGAGGATGACGAACGAGACCGATGAGCGGCCAGTATATCGTCCGAAGACTCCTCATCATGTTACCGGTCCTCTTTGGAATCTCCGTGATCATCTTCACCATCGTCAGGGTGATCCCGGGGGATCCGGGCTACCTTATGGCTGGTCCTCATGCCACCAAGGAGCAGGTCGAACAGATCCGGGCCCAGCTCGGATTGGACCAACACCCGGTGAAGCAATACCTCCTCTTCATTGGAAACATCCTCCAGGGAGACCTTGGGACCTCAAACCGGACGGGACTGCCCGTCCTTAAGGAGATTGCCGCTCGCCTACCGAACACCCTCTCCCTGGCCTTTGCCAGTATTCTGGTGGCCACGGTCTTCGGCGTGCTCACCGGCATCATCGCCGGCGTGAAGCAGAATTCGAAATTCGATTACCTGAGCATGCTCTTCGCCCTCTTCGGCCTCTCCATGCCCGTCTTCTGGCTCGGTCTGATGCTCATGCTTCTCTTCTCGATCAAACTGGGATGGTTTCCGGCGGTCGGCGCCGAGAGTTTCAAGCATCTGGTGCTTCCGGCCATCACCTTGGGAGCCAATTCCACCGCAATCATCGCCAGGATGACCCGATCGAGCATGTTAGAGGTCATCCGGCTCGATTATATTCGGACGGCAAGGGCGAAGGGGTTGACCGAGAGGAGGGTCATCCTAAGGCATGCCCTGAAGAACGCCCTGATCCCTGTGGTGACGGTGATCGGACTCCAAACCGGGACGCTCCTCGGAGGCGCGGTCCTCACCGAGATCGTCTTCGCGTGGCCGGGGATCGGAAGGCTTCTGGTGGAGGCGATCCTCTCCCGGGATTACCCGGTCGTTCAAGGAGTCGTGTTGGTGGTGGCCACGATGTTCATCTTTATCAACCTGATCGTCGACATCCTCTACTCCTACCTCGATCCGAGGATCCGATATCATTGAGGGTCGTTTTAGCCAACAGGATCGGCAATGAAAGAGAACGGTCCACCGATGGAAGCGTTAGAGAGAGAGGAGAGGGGTCGCCTCCGGGAGGTGTTCCGACGCCTCTCGAAGAGCCTAACCGCGATGATGGGATTGACGATCGTGGCGGTCTTCCTCCTTTCGGCGCTCTTCGCCCCATGGATTGCTCCGAATGATCCTCTCGAGCATAGCCTCGTCCATAAGCTGGAAAAACCCTCATGGGCCTACCCTCTCGGAAGGGACGAATTGGGCCGCTGCATCCTCAGCCGGATCATCTATGGAGCCCGAATCTCGCTCCTGATCGGACTGATCGTCATTTCGATCGGGATCCTCCTCGGCGTGCCCATCGGGGTGGTCTCGGGCTATTTCGGGGGAAAGGTCGATTTCCTCATCCAGCGTTTCGTCGACACGATGCTCGCCTTCCCCGGAATTCTCCTCGCCCTGTTGCTGATCGCCATGCTCGGCGTGGGCCTCCACAATGTCATGATCGCCGTGGGGATCTCCACGATTCCCATCTATGCCCGCCTGGCAAGGAGCTCGGTGCTCTCCCTCAAATCGAGACAGTTCGTGGAGGCGGCCCGTTCCATCGGGTCGAGCCATCTGAGGATCATCCTCCAGCATCTCGTCCCGAACAGTCTCTCGCCGATCATCGTCCAATCGACGCTCCATATGGCCACGGCCATCTTATGGGCTGCAGGGCTGGGGTTTTTGGGGCTCGGGGTGAGCCCACCGACTCCGGAGTGGGGGGCCATGCTCAACGGGGGGAGGCTTTATATTCGGGTGGCCTCCCATGTGGCCACCTTTCCAGGGCTGATGATCTTCATTACGGTCCTCGGTTTTAATCTGTTGGGAGATGGACTGCGGGATGCCCTCGACCCGAGGTTAAAGACCTAAAAACCCCTTCGGAGGGGAGGCCGAAGGTCCGGGGAAAGTGATCATTGAGAGAGATGGGCCTGCTTCAGGTCAAGGATTTAAAAACCTATTTCTATACGGACGCCGGGGTGGTCAAGGCTGTCGACGGAGTCTCCTATGAGCTGGAGGAAGGGGAGACCCTGGGGCTGGTGGGTGAAAGCGGCTGCGGAAAGAGCGTCAGCGCCCTCTCCATCCTCCGCCTCATCGCCTATCCTCCGGGGAGAATCATCGGCGGAGAGATTCTCTTCGAAGGCAGAGACCTCCTCAAAATTCGGGAGGACGAGATCCGCCAGATCCGGGGCAATCAGATCGCCATGGTCTTTCAGGAGCCGATGACCTCCCTCAATCCCGTTCTCACCATCGGGCTTCAGATCGGAGAGGCCCTTGAACTTCACCGAAAGATGAAGAAGAGGGAGGCCAGGGAGGAGAGCCTCCGGCTCCTGAGAATGGTCGGGATTCCCGATCCTGAAAGACGGATCGACGACTACCCCCACCAGCTGAGCGGGGGGATGCGCCAGAGGGTCATGATCGCCATCGCCTTGAGCTGCAATCCTAAGCTCCTCATCGCCGACGAGCCGACGACCGCGGTCGACGTGACGATCCAGGCCCAACTTCTGGAGGTGATCAAAGAGCTCACCTCCCGCCTTGGGACAGCGGTCATCCTGATCACCCACAACCTCGGGGTAGTGGCCCGCTATGTGAATCGAATGGCGGTGATGTACGCGGGAAGGATCGTGGAACAGGGGCGAGCGAGAGACGTCTATGCTCATCCCCGACATCCTTACACCCTCGGCCTGCTTGCCTCGGTGCCGAGGCTCGATCAGCCGAGAAAGAAACGTCTTGTCCCCATCATGGGACAGCCCCCCAATCTCATCTCCCTGCCGCCGGGATGTTCCTTTGGGCCGCGGTGTTCCTTTCGAGTTGAGAGATGTCTTCGGGAAAGGCCCGAGCTGAGGCCGGTAGGGGATGGCCATTTCGCCGCCTGCTGGGTCGATCTCGATCAGGGATGAGGAAGGCGGGTAGAGATGTCTGAAACTTTTCTGATCGAAGTGAAGAACCTCTCGATGCATTTCCCGATCACGAAGGGGATCCTTCGACAGCGAAAGATTGCCGATATTAAAGCGGTCGACGAGGTCAGTTTCTTCATCCGGAAAGGGGAGACCCTGGGTCTGGTGGGCGAGAGCGGCTGCGGAAAGACGACCCTCGGCAGATGTCTGCTTCAGTTGATCCGTCCCACTTCTGGCGAAGTCTACTTCGAAGGCGTCAACCTCTGTGCCCTGCCCCCCCAAGACCTCCGGCCCATTCGGCAGAGGATGCAGATCATCTTTCAGGACCCTTTTGACTCCCTCGACCCGAGGATGCCCGCTGGGGAGATCGTGGCCGAGCCCCTCCGGGTCCACACCCGGATCCGGGGAAAGGCCCTGAAGGAGAAGATCGGCCAACTGCTGGAGACAGTAGGGCTTGATCCCACCATGGCAGACCGCTACCCCCATCAGTTCAGCGGTGGCCAGCGCCAGAGGCTCGGCATCGCACGGGCCCTCGCCATCCGGCCCCATTTTATCGTCTGTGACGAACCGATCTCGGCCCTTGACGTTTCGATTCAGGCCCAGATCATCAACCTCCTTGAGGACCTTCAGGCGGAGTTCAACTTGACCTATCTCTTTATCGCTCACGATCTTTCCGTCGTCCGCCATATTAGCCATCGGGTGGCGGTGATGTATCTCGGAAAGATCGTCGAGATCGCAAACCGGGACGCCCTATACCAGTGTGCAAAACACCCTTACACCCAAGCCCTCCTCTCTGCCGTGCCGATTCCGGACCCCGTCGTTGAATCCCAGCGGGAAAGGATCCTCCTCAAGGGAGAGATACCAAGCCCTATCTCCCTACCTCCCGGGTGCAACTTCCATCCTCGCTGCCCCATCGCCATCGAACTCTGCAAAAGGGTAGTCCCTGCTCTCAGGGAGGTAGAAGAGGGACACTGGGTCTCCTGCCACCTTGCCTGATCTCCCGCGAAAGAGATTATTTTCAATTTCTTGAAACAAATAATCGGTTGAGGCAACCCGTTTTTTGAGGTCAACAGGGGAACCAAATGTATAAAAAAATTATTCGTTCATCGGTTTCGTGAAAAAACCCTTTTAAATTCAAAAAAATATTTAAAATTCAAAAAGTTATAATAAAATCGGCCAGGGTTTAAAAGCTCATTGTGTATATTAAAAAAATTCATCCATGCCGGATGGGAAAGGTCAGAAATGGCGGTCTCATATAAAAAAATTATTAATTTCAATAAGTTATAAAATGTGCCCAAATTGGCACGGTTAATGCTGATTATGAGGTTGAAGATCAAAGGAAGGAGGTATTAACGATGGAAAGGATAAAAAATGGATTGAAGGTTGGGATGATGGTTGGGTTGATGAGCCTTGCCGCCTCTCCTGCTTTTGCGAGGTCTCTTAGCCTTAAAGAAGCGGGGCCTGCCCTTTGGGTCTTTGTAATCATCGGGGCCATCATCATCCTTCTCCAGCTGATCCCTGCGGCCATTCTCTTCTTCAGCTTTATCGGAACCGTCACCGGCATGGCCTTGAAGAAAGAGAAGAAGGTCGAAGAGGAAGTGGTGGTGCCTGGGGTCAAGCCCGTTCCCGTGAAAAAGTAACGGGGATGTGAAAAAGAAAAGGGGTTTCCCAATGAAGAGTATGAAGAAAATCCTTACCATTTTGAGCCTTACCCTCGTTTTATCGATTGCGATGGGTTCTCTCGGAGTGGCCTATGCGGGAGGGGTCAGGGGGATCGGACTTCTGGGAGTCTGGTTCTTTCTGACCTTTGGGATCATCGTGGTCTTGGCTCAGCTCATCCCTGCAGGTATCCTTCTCAGCTCTTTAATCACCTCAACCATCAGTCCTCATCGAAAGGCTGAGGCGCCGGTTGGAGCAGCCTAAACGAGGAGGGTGGAACGGAGGGTTGTTATGCGCTCTAAAAGATTACTCATCGCCTATCAGGACGATTTATGGGTCCGATCCCTGACGACCTACTTTCATGGAAAGGGATACCGGGTCGAAACGGTTCGGGTCCTGAGCGATATGATCAAGAAGGTCCGAAATGGTGGATATGAAGTGATTCTTCTGGACGATGAGATGGATGGGTTGAAGGCCTGCGAAGTGGTCCCTCTTGTCAAGAAGATCAACCCGAGGGTTCAGGTCATCATGATCTCTTCCGAAGAGTCCTTGAGTTCGGTCAGGCGACTCCGCGGCGCTGGGATCTTTTATCAAGCGATGAAACCCGTGGATCTGGAGGAGATTCGATCTGCAGTGGAGTGCGCCTTTGAGAAGATCGCACGGGAAAGCGAGAAAGAAGGCTTCTTCTCCTTCCTCGTCCCGAGATTGGCGCCGGCCTAAACAAGGGGAGATGAGATGAAGCCTTAGCCCCTATTTTTTGACTCAAAGGGGGGTGAAGATAGCCGCAAGCCCAAGCGGCTATTTTTTTATCTTCTCCCATCGCCTCCCTTTTTAAGAGAGCAACCCTTCGATCGAGAGGAGGAGGACCAATAGGATGGCCAATGGGAGGAGATGGCGCAAGGGGAGTTTAGAGAGAGTGAGGGGCAAGTCCTCCCTGTAACCGCGGGCAGCCAGGGCCCAGGTGAGCTCTTCCGCCTCATAAAAGGAGCGGCGAAGAAGAGGAAGCACGATGAATTTTATTCTCTTGATGGGATTCTTCGCTCGATCTCCTCTGCGGGCTTTATTCGCCAAATGGACTTCGTCGGCATGATCCAGGATGCGGGAAAAAAAGCGGAGCGTGAGGGAAGCCATCAGTCCGATGCGGCGTCCCGACAAAAAGGGAACCGGTTTGAGGAACCAGGTCAGGCCATCTCGGAGCTCCCGGGGGCGGGTCACCGCAGTGAAGAGAATGGCATAAAGGAGAATCAGCCCCATCCGCCAACAGGTCATCCCTCCGAGCATGAGGCCCTCTTTGCTGAAGGGGAGGAAAGGCAGAAACGGAACCCTGGTTCCCGTGGTCCCGAGGGATTGGAAAAGAAAGAGGATGAGGAGTAAGATCCCCCAAAACCGCATCTCCCGGAGGAGATACCTCAGAGGAAATCTTAGAGCCATCAGGAGTGCGGCCAGGAGGATGGAATCGAAGAGGAGCCAGGTGGTCTTCGGGTAAACCAAGGTCCCTGTGATCATCAGGAATCCCAAGAATTTACAACGGGCGTCCCAACGGTGCAGAAAAGAATCTTTGGGGAAATAGTGGAGGGCTATTCGAGCCACGACAGTCTTTCGCACCCTAAAAGGATGTAGCAGGGAGGCCGAACCCCGAAGAGGGAGAGGTCGTGGGCCAGATTTTCGGGCGGCCCTATCGCCTGGATCCTTCCTCCCTGGAGGACCACGACCCGATCCACATGGGCGATCACCTTTTCGACCTCGTGGGTTGTCACGACAAGGGTATGCCCCTCCTGGTGTAGCTGGATCATCCCTCGCAAGGCCTCTTGAACGCCGGGATAGTCGAGATTGGCAAAGGGTTCGTCGAAGAGAAGGATGTCCGGTTGCATCGCCATCACCCCGGCGAGGGCGAGCCGCCGTTTCTCCCCTCCGGAGAGGAGGTAACAGGGTTTTCCGGCGAGGGGTTCAAGCCCCATCTTCTTGAGGGCCCAAAAGACCCTTCGGTCGATCTCTTCTCGAGAAAGCCCAAGATTTTCAGGGCCAAAGGCCACATCCTCCTGCACGGTCTCTCCGACGATCTGGCTCTCGGGGTCTTGAAAGAGAAGCCCCACCGACTGTCTTGCCTTGAGGGGATCCTTCTTCGTATCGAACCCGTTGATAAGAATGGATCCCTCCGAGGGCTCGATCAATCCACTCAACAGGCGGAGCAGGGTGGTCTTTCCGCTGCCATTGGGACCGCAGATGAGAAGAAACTCCCCGGTCTCGATGGAAAGGTTGATGCCTCTCAGGGCATAAGTGCCATCGCCGTAGCGATAGTGGAGGTTTTTTACCTGAATCATAAAAAAAAACGGGATCCCCGTGCCGGGGCTTTAGGATTTTCGGTCTCCAACCCCTACTTGCATGGCCCGGAGGTTTAAAATGGGCCTGACGGCCTTGGCCAAGACGATCGCCGCCGATGCCTTCAATCCATCTCCAAAGAGAAAAGGAATCATCCCCGCAATCAGGGCTTTTTCCCAGGTCATACCCGTGACCATCTTGAGCCAGGGGAGGCCGAAGGCGTAGATGAGAAGGGAGCCGATGAGCACCGCCAGGATGTCTCCGAGGAGCCTTCTTACGAACCTTTCGGAGATCCAACCGGCCACATAGGCGGAAAGAACGAATCCGAAAAGGTAACCTCCGGTTGGTCCGAAGAGGTGGGCCAATCCTCCTTTTCCTCCCGCAAAGACCGGCAGGCCGACGGCTCCACAGAGAAGGTAGGCCCCGACGCTCGTTGCGCCCCAACGACTACCCAAGAGGAGACCTGAGAGAAGGACGAAGAGGTTGGTAAGGACGATGGGAACTGGACCGATGGGAACGTGGAGATAGGCTCCGACCGCCATTAGCCCTGCCATGAGTGAAGAAAGAACAACGAGCCTCAGTTTTTCGATCGCCATTATCCCCTCCTCATTAATTGTTAACTTAATCCGAGAAAGAAGTTAACAAATTTTTGAGCCGCTGTCAATGACCTCCTTTTTTGAATCGAAGAATTTGACGAAGGGGTCAGGAAGAGGTATGGTAGGGAGGGGAGGAAGCGTTGATGTATTTCGTTCTAAAATTAGTCATCCAGATGATTTCCATTCTGATCGTCTCTTACCTTTTCCCCGACTGGATATGGGTCGATCATTTCTGGGCCGCACTGGTGGCAGCTTTCATCCTCGGGATCGTCAATGCCGTGCTTAGACCGGTGCTTGTCTTTTTGACCCTCCCCATCACCCTATTGACCTTCGGCCTCTTCCTCTTGGTCATCAACGGACTGATGCTCTGGCTGGTCTCGGCGCTGGTGAAGGGATTTCACGTGGAAGGCTTTTGGGCAGCCCTGATGGGATCGATCCTGATCAGCGTCGTGAGCTGGATTCTCTCAAGGGGGGTCCCACGATAAGCTTCGAAAGGAGAACTTCTCTTTTTGAGGAACGGGTGGATTAACCTCCGTCAAGGGTATGGTGTTCCATTTTCCGATACCACGACGCCGGATCCGTGAAATACTCTTCGGTATCTTTCAATGAGAGGTAGTGCTCGTGCTCGATTTTTGAAAGAAGATCGAAAAAGGCCTTCTCTTTCGGATCGCTCACCGAGTCCCTCAAGTCCGCATAGAATTTGGCTCCCTTGGCTTCGAAGTCCAGGGCCTTCCTGACCGCTTCGAGGTCATCGGCATCCCCCTTTTTTGAACCTTCTGCCTTTTTCGCCAGCCCATTGAGGACCTCTTTGATGTTGGTCTCTTTCACCTGCAAAGGGACGGTCTCGGGCCATCTCTCCTGCTTGGACCATCGCTCATGCAGCTGTTTAAGTCTCTCGTAATGTTCAAGCTCTTCGTCGCCGATCTGTTTGAACATCGCCTTCCCAAGGGGATTTGAGGTCCTCTCGGCATTCTTGAGATAGAACTCCCGTTCCACCATCTCATTTTTGAGCGCCACCTCCAAGGCATTCAATCGTTCTTGCTCGTTCATCAAACTCTCCTCCTGACGACCTGCTGAGATTTGTAAACGCTAAGGTCTATCATATCTTAATTTTTTCGATCCATCAAGAGAAATCGCCGTTGGGGTTATCTTGACTTTAGAAGGCCCATTCAGTATAGTGAGGTAATAAATGAGTGAATAAATAACAATAGATCCGTGGGTGAAAAGGTTGGGTCCCTTTCTACCGTTCCCCCCGGAGATTCCCTCATCTCAAGATCAAGATGAACCGTGAGCAACGCCTTCAGGAAGAAGAGCGGCTCGCCCTTTATCGAATCCTTAAAGGAATTCTCGAGCATTGGCGAGCCGAGTTAAAACAACAGGAAGAGGAATTTACGGAAACCGTCGTCCTTTCTCCAGGCAGGGGTGGACGGCCAGCCGTTGCCTCTGAGTCGGAAACCCCGATCGAGGGGGAGGTTCTTACGGCCACCGTCATCCTGCCGTCTCAGAGAGGCCCCATAACCCCTCCTGCCGTTGCGGAGGCAGAGGGGCGCATCGCGGAGCCAACCGAACCCCAAAAGGGGAAGCATCCCGAGACGGAAGAGTGTCTCGAAGAGACCGTGATCCTTAAGCCCAAAACGCCTAAGGGAAAAGGAATTGGATAGGGCCCTCTCGCTCGAACGGTTGACGGAAGAAGTCCAAACGATCTATCGATCCCTTCCAGAAGGGGCAGAGGAGGCGATAGAGGCCTATCTTCGTAACGCCCTAAAAAGCCAATCCACCGAAGACCGATTGGCCTTGCTCGAGGCCCTGGTCCGACAGTTCGAGACGCCCTCTCCTCCTCCGTCCCAAGAGGGCCACCCTCTTCCCGAAGAAATCTCCCGCCTGTTTTCGCTCCTCTTCGGGCAGAGGATCCCGAAGGCCGGGCTCACTTCTCCAGACTTACTCGAAGAACTGGCCCATGTCCTCAATACCCTCTTCGACACCTTGAACGAGATCATCCGGACCATCGACACAACCCTGCTTGGTAAGAGGCCAGAGCTCGAGACCATCCGGCACATCATCGGAAAGCAGCTGACCGCCGAGGTCCCCCCCGAACCCCTTCAACAATATCTCTCCAGGATCCAAGAGGCCTTTTTGATCTCTCACAAGGCCTTCCAGGAGGCCGCCCAGACCAAACTCGGAGAACTGCTGGAGGAGCTCAGCCCGCAACGCTTTGAGTCGGAGCCCGTGGATCGGTTCAAGATCGGCCCCCTACGGAAGGCCGAATTCTTTGAACGGTACAAGGAAAAATTTCTCACCTTAAAGAAATGGTTCGAGTCGGGCCGTTTCAGAGAAGAGCTCTTGAGAGAGTTTGAGAAATCGTGCCAGAAGCTCTATGATGCTAAACGGAGGTAGAACGATGAATCTGAGGACCCTGTGGATCTTCTCTCTCGTCGCCTGTTTGGTCCTTTCCTCCTGCGCTACCGTCGTCATCCCGCCGAGCTGGGAGTATGAACCCAATGCGATCCGCCTCAACCTGAAAAGCGATGCCCAGCTCAATCTCTTCCAAGGGAGGGCCCATACCCTCGTCCTCTGTGTCTATCTCTTATCCGACCCCAATGAACTCAACCAGCTTGTGGACGAAAGAGGTGGCCTCGAAAAGCTCTGCGAATGCACCAAGTTTCATCCCAGCGTGACCTTTGCGAAACGGTTTATCATCCATCCGAATCGGGAGTATAAGGAGACCCTGGACCGCGCGGCGGGGGCAAAGTATGTGGCCCTCGTGGCCGGATACTTCAAACTCCAGAAGGAGAATGTGGTCAAGCTCTACTCGATTCCGATCGTGGAGGAGAAGAAGAAGGGCAATATCTATCAGAAGCCCGGCCCCCTCTCGATCGATCTCTACCTGGGATCCCAACAACTTCAGGATACGAAACCCGCTCCAGAGAAAAAGTGACCCTGCTCTGAATCAAGGCTAAGGAGACATTCCGTTCCCCTTCTTCAAAGGGAATCCTTCGAGACGGGGGAGAAGGAGACAACACGCATGGAGATTCAAAGACCCCTCTTCTGGCATCAAGGGCTCTTCCTCCAGCCCCAGCATTTCCAGCTGTTAGACCTTTCCTTCCAATCGCTCCTCATCCCCTTTCACCAATTCATGGAACCCCATTTCTGGGGGGTGGGCGAGGTGGAGATCCATAAGGCCGGACTGGGGTTGAGAACGTTCAATCTCCTCAAAGGCTCCTTCCTCTTCCCAGACGGCACCTTTGTCGTCTTTCCTGGGAATGGGATCGTCGAGGCCAGGTCTTTCCACGAGGCCTGGACCGACGGAGGAAAGCCCTTCACCGTCTTCATCGGACTGAAGAAGATGAACCCGGCAGGGGAGAACGTGACCGTCGTCGACACCTTGGAAAACCTCTCGAAGGTTACGACCCGATTCGTCACGACCCCCAACCCGGAGGAGGTGAGAGATCTTCACTCCGGAGGCCCCGTGGGGCAGGTCAAGAGGCTTTACTACCTCCTCAAGGTCTTCTGGGAGACCGAAAGGGAGCAATTGGGAGATTATGTGCTCATCCCTGTCGCCCAGCTCGAAAGGATGGGCGAGGAGGTCCGGCTCTCACCGCGGTTCATCCCCCCCTGTTTGACCCTCTCCGGCTCCGAACCTCTTCTGCGTCTCATCAAAGAGATTCGGGACCAGCTGGCTTCAAGGGCCCACCAGCTCGAGGAGTATAAAAGCCAACGGGGGGTCCACACGGCCGAGTTTGGTTCAAGGGATATGGTCTACCTCCTGGCCTTGCGGTCCCTGAACCGGTATGTGCCCCCTCTTTACCACGCGACCGAGGCCCAGCTGACCCATCCATGGGCGATCTATGGTCTGCTGAGGCAGTTGATCGGAGAGCTTTCGTCCTTTTCCGAGCGGATCAATGTCATGGGAGAGCAGGAGGATGGAACCCGGGCCCTCTTAGGATACGACCATCAGAATTTATGGGAGTGCTTCTCAACGGCCCAGGCTCTGATCGTCCAGCTTCTCGATGAGATCACCGCCGGGCCAGAATACGTGATCCCCCTCGTTTATGACGGGACCTATTATGCCGCTTCCCTCAAGCCGACGATCTTCGAAGGCCGAAACCGCTTCTACCTCGTCCTAAAGACCGAAGAGGACATGAAGTCGGTGGTGAAGTCGGTCGAGACGATGGCCAAGCTGAGCGCCCGGGAGCATTTGCCTATTTTGATCGCCCGTGCCCTTCCTGGCATCGGGCTGGAGCACCTTCCCGTTCCGCCCCAAGAGCTGCCCCGCAGGGCCCATTCGGTCTATTTTGCCGTCAATCACCACAGCGACCAATGGTCGTTGGTTCAGAAGACCCATAACCTCGCCCTCTACTGGGATAATGCCCCGGAAGACCTGGAGGTGGAGTTGATGGTGGTGGGACGATAAGGAGAGATCTATGCACCTCACTGATGCCTTCATGGAACTGGTGGCCTATGTGGTCTATTTCGTCAAGACAGCGGGGGCCAAACAGCCCCCTTATGAACAAGTCAAGGCCGACGTCCTGAGGCTTCTCAGCCAGAGCGAATCGGTGGTGAAGCGGGGTCTTTTTTCCCAGGAGGATTACGATCTGGCACGCTTCATGGTCTGTGCCTGGATCGATGAGGCGATCCTCAACTCCGATTGGAACCAAAAATCACAATGGCAGAGAGAGCCCCTCCAGCGCCTCTATTACCATACCCTCGAGGCCGGCGAGGAGGCCTTTGAACGGCTCAACCACCTCGGCCTTCACCAGAGGGACGTCCGGGAGGTTTACTACCTCTGTCTCGCCCTCGGGTTCAAGGGTCGATTTCACCATCCGGGCGATGAGCATCTCTTAGAACAGGTCAAGACCTCCAATCTGAAACTCCTTCTGGGTAGTTCGGTGGGCCTGCCTTCCCTGGAGAGGGCCGAACTCTTTCCGGAAGCCCACCCGGTCGAAGCCGTGGAGATCGGCCCCCAGAAAGGGAAGTTTCGATTCTCGGCCTTTACCCTCGCCTGCCTGGTCGGACCGGTGATTCTCTTCGGCCTTCTCTTTCTGATCTACCAGTTCGCCTTGGGCGGGGTGGGAGAAAATCTTCTTAAGGCGGTGCCGTAGATGAAAACCCTACTCTTGAAATATCTGAAGTACGCCCTGATCGGAATGGCCTTCCTCTTCGTCATCCTGCTGGCCTTTGCTCTGGTCCTTCTCCTCAACTGGCCCTGGTGGATGGGGTTCTTCTTGGTCCTCTTCCTCCTCGCTCTGGGCGTCCTCTTCCTCCTTCTGAGAAAGATCTGGCTCAAACGGAGAGAGGAGAGGTTCGTCCAGCAGGTGATCGAGCAGGACGAATCGAACCTCAAGGCCCTATCGGGCAAGGAGAAAGACGACCTCAAGGAGCTGCAACTCCGATGGAAGGAGGCGGTGGAGGCCCTGAGGCGATCCCATCTGAGGAAGTATGGGAATCCCCTGTACGTCCTTCCCTGGTATATGGTGCTGGGAGAAAGCGGGTCGGGAAAGACGACGGCCATCACCAGTGCCCGCCTCTCTTCTCCCTTCGCCGAGGTGAGTCGAACCTCTGGGCTATCGGGAACCAAGAACGTCGATTGGTGGTTCTTCGAACAGGCCATCATCCTCGACACCGCAGGGAGGTACGCCATCCCCATCGATGAAGGACGAGACAAGGAGGAGTGGCAGAAATTCCTGTCGCTGCTCGTCCGATACCGGAGAAAGGAGCCCCTACACGGCCTGATCATTGCCGTGGCGGCCGATCGACTTCTCGAAGGTCGAGCCGAGGCCCTCGAAGAGGATGGGAAGCAGATTCGGCGCAGGATCGACGAATTGATGAGGGTCCTCGGGGCCAAATTTCCCGTCTATGTCCTGGTGACTAAATGCGATCTGGTCCAGGGGATGACCCAGTTCTGCGAGCAGCTCCCGGAGAAGAGCCTCGACCAGCCCATGGGATACATCAACCAGGATCTCCAAACCGATGTGGTCACGGTGCTGGAGAAGGCCTTTCAGTCCATCGGTGAGCGCTTGAGAAACCTCAGGCTCCTCATGCTCCACCAGCCCGGGCCCAGAGGGGTGGACCCCAGTCTTCTCCTCTTTCCGGAGGAGTTCGAAAATTTAAAGAAGGGCCTTCACGCCTTTATGACCGGCGCCTTCAAAGAGAACCCTTACCAGGAGACGCCCATCCTGAGAGGTCTCTTCTTTAGCAGCGGCCGCCAGGAAGGAAGCCCCTATTCCCACTTCCTAAGCGCCCTGGGCCTGATCGGCGAGAAGGAGGTCCTTCCGGGAACGAACAAGGGCCTCTTTCTTCACGATCTCTTCGCCAAGGTCTTCCCGAAAGACCGGGGCCTGTTCGCTCCGACCAAACGGGCGCTCCAGTGGCGGATGCTCACGAGGAATTTGGGGCTGACCGCCTGGGTCCTCTTGGTGATCGCCTTATGCGGACTGCTCAGTTTCTCCTTCGTCAAGAACCTGAAGGTCATCAACGATGCCCGAAACGAATTTGCCAAACCCCTTGTGTTGAAAGGGGAGGTCCTTTCGGACCTCGCCACCATGGACCGTTTCTGCCAGTCGATTCTAAAGGTGGAGGAGCAGAACAGGGGGTGGTGGGTCCCGAGATTCGGTCTGACCGAGAGCAAGAAGGTGGAGCTGGGGCTCAAGGAGAAGTATTGCAGACAGTTCCAGATGGGGTTTTTGACCTCCTTCGACAAACAGATGGCCCAGGCGTTGGCCGGCCTGACGCTCACGACCCCGGATGAAACCGTCGCCCATTATGTGACCCATCTGGTCAGACGAATCAACCTCCTCAAGGCAAGACTCGAGGGTCAGCCCTTTTCGGTCTTAATGGGAAAACCCCAGCCCTCTTATGAACCGACGTCCCCTTCGGCCGATCTCAAGGCGACGTCGGAAATGAAGACCAGATTCGGCCAGCTCTACCTCTACTACCTCATCTGGAGAACGGATATCGGTGAGATCAACAAAGAGATCGCCGTGCTTCAGGCCTGGCTCAAAGACCTCCTCGCCACCAAGAGGACGAATCTCCGTTGGCTTGTCCTCTGGGCGGATCGTCAGGGGACGATCCCCTCCATCGGGCTCCGAGACTTTTGGGGAGGAAGCCTTTCGGTCGCGGAGGAGAGATCGGTCGCCCCCTCGTTTACCCGGAAAGGAAAGGAGGCCATCGACGCCTTCATCAAAGAGCTGGAATCCGCTCTGCCCGAACCCGCCCTGCTCTCGAACCAGAAGGCAGACTTTGAGAGATGGTACCCAACGGTCTGTTTCGAGCACTGGCAGCATTTCCTGACCGTCTTCCCCCGGGGGGCTGAAAGGTTAAAAGGAATGAAGGAGTGGCAACCTGTGGCCTCCAAGATGGGAACCGACCAAGGGCCTTACTTCGCCCTTTTGAACAGGATCGCCACAGAACTGGAACCCCACCTCCAGGGCGAAAGCCTTCCCCTCTGGCTACAACAGGTCTATCACTTCCAGGTGATTAAGGCCCTCAGCAGGACCCAGAAAGAAGGAGGTCTGATCGACAAGGCTGCAGAGGAGGCCAGAAAGTGGTTCACCCAGCTGGAAAAGAGGCTGGGCAAGGAAGTGGGTCAGTTGGAAGCTCAGTCTCAAGCGGCAAAAGCCTTTCTCGACTACACCCAAGGGTTGAACACCATCGCCCAAGCCACCGCCTCCAGGTCCCAGGCTTATCAGTTGGCTTCCCAGGTCTTCTCCGAAGATCCTGCCTCGAGCAAATCCCCCCTGGTCGGATGCGCCAATGCCCTCAATCGTCTGAAAGGCTTGATGGCCAAGGGAAGGCCGACCGAGGAGGTCTTCTGGAGGCTGGTCGGCGGTCCCCTCGATTTTCTCTGGTCCTTCATCCGGAGAGAGACGGCGGCTTATTTGCAGGCCCAGTGGGAGGAGAAAGTGCTGGCCGAGGTTCAGGGATTACCCCCTGCCCAGGCCACCCAACTTCTCCTCGGGCCCGAGGGCCACGTCTGGAAATTCATGAAAGGAACCGCCGCTCCGTTTGTCTCCAAGACGCCCAAGGGATATGTCCCCAAGGAATTTCTCGGTGGGGCGATCCCCTTCGAACCCTCCTTCCTCAATTTTGTGACCAAAGGAGCCCCTGCCCCAACCCTCACCAAACAGAGTTATTCGGTCGTTATCCGGGGGCTTCCGACGGCGGCCAATCCGGAGGCCAAGACCAAACCTCACAGCACGAAGATCGAACTCAACTGCGCGGGCCAGACCCAGACGCTCGTCAATTACAATTTTCCGGTCAGCAGGACCTTCCAGTGGTCGATGGAGACCTGCGGAGACGTCCTCTTTCAGATCGAAGTGGGTCCCTTTGTCTTGACCAAGAGATTTACAGGCAACCAGGCCTTCCCCGATTTTCTCCAGGAGTTCAGGGAGGGGCAGAGGGTCTTCACCCCTTCGGATTTTCCCAACGAGAAGGCCGGGCTCGAAGGGCTGGGCATAAAGCAGATCAAGGTGAGCTATCAATTCGGTGGCGACTTTCAGGCGCTGGTGGGGCAGATCAAGCCCATTTTGTCACAGGCGCCCGCCTCTATTGTGAGGGCGTGGGAAGAATGAAGGCGGTCTCCTCCTGGCAGTGGTCCGCGTTCGGAAAGCATCCGGTCGCGGCAGACTTCTTCTGGCTGGGCCATCAAGCTCCCCTGCTCAAAGGATTCTCCGAATGGGTGGAGAAAGGGTATCAGGGTGTTCTCAGCAAAAATCCCTCCCCCCAAAGGCTCCATGCCTGGAGGTTCTGGGCAAGGGGCGCCCAGAAAGGCCATGTCGCCTGCGGGGTCGTACGGGATAGTTCAGACCGGATAGGAAGGCCTTTTCCTCTCTTAATAGTAGGAACGGGGATGCTAGAGGGCTGGGAGGAGCACTGGCATCTCATGCCCTTTGCCTGTGAAAGGACCTGGGATCAGATCGATTATCTGGCGGCCTTCGTGATAAACGATCTTAAAAAGTTGGACCAAGAGGTCCGGCAGCTCCGTCCCCCTCTGTCAGATTGGCGGGACTTCGAAAGGAATCGGAAGGATTCGAAGACACTGGAGGAGGAAGCCTTTTCCCTGTTGGGTGGTTCGGAAGGTTTTTGTAATCTGAAGATGAATCCCAATGTGGACCTCCTGAATGAAACCATCCATTGTCTCGACCGGATGCGGAACCGGACGAAGGCGGCTCCCCATGCGGTCTTTTTGGGAGGGACAGCGGATCGGACCTGTCTGGCCCTTTTCAGGCATCCGCTTCAAACCTCCGATTTCATCCAGCTCTGGTCCCTTCAGGCGAACGAGTCGGTCTATGGAACTTGAATCCCTCGGTAAGGAACCGATCGCTCCGGATCAACCGGCGGGCGTGGACTTCCGGTTTGATCCCCTCTTCGAAGAGCTTCAGGCAGAAGTGGGCAAACTCTCATCCCTCTCAGGGCCTGGAAGCATCGATTGGGGAAAGGTGGCCACCCTCTCCACGGAGATCCTCGCCGGAAAGTCGAAAGACCTCTTAGCGGCAAGCTATCTGGCCGTGGCCCTCATTTACCAGAGAAAACTCGAGGGGCTCGCCCTCGGCCTGAAGATCTACCAGGATCTCCTCGAAACCTTCTGGGATCGCCTCTATCCGACAAAGGCGAAAGGCCGGATGAACGCGGTCGAATGGTGGGTGGAGAAGACCGAGGCCGCTTTAAAGCAGCTCGAAGGCCAATCCACCTCAAGGGAGCAATTCGATCTCCTCTACGAGAGGATGGGCAAGATCGAGACCTTCTTCAATGAACATCTCGAAGAGCCTCCCTCTCTGAGGCCCCTCTTCGACCAACTCGATGCCTTTGCCCCCCCGCCCGAGAAGCCCCAAGAAAAGCCGCAGGAACCCTCCCCTCCCAAGGAGGAGAGACCCCCCCAACCCCCTCGTCCGGAACCCGAGACACCGACCGTTCTGGCCTCGGCCCAAGATGCGCAAAGGCTGCTCCAGCAGGCCTTTCAGAAGATTCGCGAGGCCATGAACTTCCTCCAACAGGAAGATCTCTCCAACCCTCTGCCTTACCGATGGTCCCGGATCCTCCTCTGGTCGAACGTCGAGGCCTTACCCCCTGCCACCAGTGGCCAGACCCGAATTCCTCCGCCTCCCGCCCAGATAAAGACCCTCTTGTCCGATCTGGCCGGCAAAGGAGAACACGAAAACCTCGTCCGGGCGGCAGAGGCAAGGCTTCCGCAGTTCATCTTCTGGCTCGATCTGAACCGCTATGTCTCCGAAGGATTGGCCCATCTGGGCGAAAAATACGCAAAGGCGAAGGAGGCGGTGGTGGGGGAGACCGCCTACCTCCTTCACCGCCTTCCGGGCCTCGAAACGCTCACCTTTTCCGATGGGACACCGTTTGCAGACCCGGCCACAGGACAATGGATCAAAGAGATCGCATTGAAACGGGGGGGCATCGCGGAGGCCTTGTCCCCGACCTCATCAAGCCCGAGCCCCTCGGAGGGCAATCTTATCGAGAAGGAGATGGAGGAGGCCCAGGCCATCATCCAGAAAGGGAGGTTGCTTGAGGGGATCGAGAGGCTTCAGGAAAAGTTTTATCGAAGCCCCTCCCAACGAGAGAGACTGCTCTGGCGCCTCGCCCTGGTCCAAACCCTTTTGAAAAATAAACAGGCGAGGTTTGCCCTTCCCCACCTGGATCAGATCTTGAGAGAGGTTGACTTTTACAAGCTGGAGGAATATGATCCTGAGTTAGCGACCCGAAGTCTGAAGGTGGTCTGGGTGGGCCTTTCCTCGCAATCCGATGCGACCTCGAAGGAGAGGGCTTCCGAGGTGCTCCAGCGGATTGCAAAACTCAACCTGGCCGAGGCCATCCGTTTGGGGAAAGCCTGAAGCAGCCATCTGCCACAGTTCCCCTCGTCCTTTCAGTAAAAGGGTGGGATGGAGGGGCGAAAGGAGGAGAGTATGCCGAAAGAAGCATCCGTTGCCCCGAAGGAGAGAATCAACATCGTTTACCGTCCGGCCACAGGCGATGTGAAGGAGGACGTGGAGCTTCCCCTTAAGATCTTGATCATGGGAGACTTCACCGGAAGACCGGACGACCGCCCCCTTGAAAAGAGGGATCCCATCAACATCGACAAGGACAATTTCAACGAGGTGTTGAAATCGCAGGGACTCAGCCTGAACCTTGCCGTCCCCAATCGCCTCTCCGGAAAACCCGACGAGGAGATGACGGTGAAATTACAGATGAAGTCGCTCAAGGATTTCGAGCCCGAGTCGATCGTCCAACAGGTCCCCGAATTGAAAAGGCTGCTGGAGCTGAGGGAGGCCTTGAGGGCCTTGCGCGGACCCCTGGCCAACATCCCCGAATTTCGCAAAAAGGTGCAGGAACTGATCCAGGACGAATCCACCCGAAAGCAGCTCCTCAAGGAGATGGGGATCGGAGAATAAGGAGGGAACGATATGGCGGAAGAGAAAGAGAAAGCGGCGGTGGCCGCTGAGACCGAGGTCGCGGAGCAACCCTCTCTATTAGAAGAGATCATCGAGGCCACGAATCTTAAACCGACCGACGACAATTATGCGGTGATGCGAAGGGGCCTGGAGGCCCTGATCGCCGGCCTCCTCGAACCCGGGAGGGAGGAGGTCAAGGTCTCCAAAGCGGTGGTCGACGACATGATCGCGGAGATCGACAAGAAATTGAGCCAGCAGGTCGATGTCATCCTCCACCATCCCGATTTCCAGAAACTGGAATCGGCCTGGCGGTCGGTGAAATTTCTGGTCGATCGGACCGACTTCCGGGAGAATATCAAGTTGGAGATCCTCAACGTGAGCAAAGAGGAGCTCCTCGAAGATTTCAGCGATTCGCCCGAGATTGTCAAATCGGGGCTTTACAAGCTGGTCTATACGGCGGAGTACGGGCAGTTCGGCGGGAAGCCCTACGGGGCCATGATCGGAAATTATGAGTTTGGCCCGGGTCCCCAGGACATCCGGCTCCTCCAGTACGTGGCCAGCGTGGCTGCCATGGCCCATGCCCCCTTCATCGCGGCCGTCAGTCCCACGTTCTTCGGCGTCACCAGCTTCACCACCCTCCCCCATCTGAAGGATCTCAAGGCGATCCTCGAAGGGCCCCAGTATATCAAATGGCAATCCTTCAGGGAGAGCGAGGACGCCCGTTATGTCGGCCTCACCCTCCCTCGTTTCCTGCTCCGCCTCCCCTACGATCCGGACAACAATCCCGTAAAAAGTTTCAATTACCGGGAGGACGTTTCCGGAAGCCACGAACACTATCTTTGGGGCAACACCGCCTTTGCCTTTGCCTCTCGGCTGACCGACAGTTTTGCCAAATACCGCTGGTGCGCCAATATCATCGGTCCCACCTCAGGCGGTGCCGTGGAGGATCTGCCCCTTCATCAATTCGAGGCCATGGGCGAGATCCAGACGAAGATCCCCACGGAGGTCTTGGTCTCCGAACGGAGGGAGTTTGAACTGGCCGAAGAGGGATTCATCGCCCTAACGATGCGGAAGGGAAGCGACAATGCCGCCTTCTTCTCGGCAAACTCCGTCCAGAAACCGAAGGTCTTTCCCAAGACGAAAGAGGGAAGGGAGGCCGAGACCAATTACAAGCTGGGGCTTCAGCTCCCCTACATGTTCATCATCAACCGACTGGCCCATTACCTGAAGGTGATCCAGAGGGAGAACATCGGCTCCTGGAAGGAGCGGGCCGATCTCGAGAGGGAGCTCAACGACTGGATCCGCCAGTATGTGGCCGACCAGGAAAATCCTTCTCCCGCGGTCCGGAGCCGACGGCCTCTTCGCCAGGCCAGGGTCATGGTGGAAGATGTGGAGGGCGATCCCGGCTGGTATCGGGTGAGGCTGGAGGTGAGGCCCCATTTTAAATACATGGGCTCCTTCTTCACCCTCTCCCTCGTAGGCAAACTGGACAAAAAATAGGTGAGACCTTAATCCATCAGAAAGGAGGAGAGATTTATGCCGATGCCGTTTCACATGTCGATCAAAGGGACGACCCAGGGAGAGATCTCCAAAGGGTGCTGCGAAATCCAGGGCCGCGAGGATACCATCCTATGTCAGGCCCTGAAACACGAGGTCTATATCCCACGGGATCCTCAAACGGGCCTTCCGACCGGAAAACGGGTCCACAACCCGATCACCGTGACCAAGGTCTTCGATAAGGCCTCCCCGCTCCTCTACGAGGGCCTCACCAGGGGAGAGAGAATGACCGATGTGACCATGAAATTTTATCGGATCAATCCCCAAGGACAGGAGGAGCACTACTTTACGATCAAACTCGAAGATGCCATCATCGTCTCGATCAAACCCTGGATCCCCAACGCCCTCGATCCCACCCAGGAGAAGTTCACCCACATGGAGGATGTCTCCTTCACCTATTCGAAGATCAACTGGAGATGGGAGATCGATGGGGTCGAAGGCCAGGACGATTGGAAAGCGCCGGAGAAGAAATGAAATGGGTTTAAGAAGATCCAACACCGCTTACCTCGACAAGCTCGGGGTAAGCGGTTTCATCCGGGGTCCTGACCCCTCCCCAAAAAGGCTCTCCGGATGTCCGAGGGACCTCCGATGAGGGAAGAGAGACTCTTGGAACGGCTTCGCCTCTGGGAAAAGGACCCTTCGAGGAGGGCCAAGGAGGATCCCCGGAGGATGCTCGATTCGGTCGTAAGGCACCTCCATCGGATCCTCAACACCAAACAGGGAAATGTGCCCCTTGCCGAGGATTACGGGACTCCAGACTTCACCGATCTCTTTTTGACCCTTTCCAAATCGGATGCAGAGCCGAAGCGGGAGATCGAAAAGGCCATCCGATCGACCATCCAGAAGTTTGAGCCTCGACTTCAGGGGGTGAGGGTGAATTTCATCGAGCCAGAGGGAGATCCTTCCTTCGATCCCCTTACGATCCGTTTTCAGATCACCGGAAGGCTGGTGACGGAAACGAAGACCCAGGTCTTTCTCGAGACGATCGTCGACAGCGAAGGGAAAATCAAGATTGTGGGTTGATCGGCCCAAATTCTCCTTTCCAGAAAAGAGATGTTCAATCGCTACTTCCAGGAAGAGCTCTCTCACCTGAGGGAGTTAGGCAAAGAGTTTTCGAAGGCCCACCCTGCCCTTGCGCCCATGCTGGCCGGCACGACGCCGGATCCCGACGTGGAGCGCCTCCTCGAAGGGGTGGCCTTCCTCACCGCCCTCCTCAGACAGAAACTGGACGATGAATTTCCCGAGATCGTCAACGAGCTGATGCAGCTCATTTGGCCTCATTATCTTCGGCCGATCCCTTCCACCACCTTGATCGCCTTCCGTCCGAAGCCCACGCTCAGGCAATCGATCACCGTTTCACCCGAGACCCAGATCGCCTCGATCCCCGTGGAAGACACCTCCTGCCTCTTCAAGACGGCCTATGAGGTGGAGGTCCACCCCCTCGAATTGCTCGAAGCCTCCTTCGCCCAACCCTCGGGCGAGCCCCCTCAGATCAAGCTTCTCCTCGAAACCAAGGGGATGAAACTCTCCGATTGGAAACCTAAAACCCTGAGGTTCTTCCTCGGCGGGGACTATCCGGAGGCCTCGGACCTCTACCTTCTCCTTAGACGCCATCTCCGAGCGATCCATCTCAGACCCGTGGAGGAGGGAAAGCCCTGCCAGCTCGGTCCCGAATATTTAAAGCCCGTCGGTTTTTCTGACCGGGAACCCCTGATTCCCTATCCCTCCCATGCCTTTCCGGGTTATCGGATCCTCCAGGAATATTTCATCTTGCCCCAGAAATTCCTCTTTCTCGACCTCACGGGATGGGATCGATGGGAAGGCTGCGGGGAGGGCACGAGGTTCGAAATCCATTTTGAGCTTTTCGATCTCCCCTTTCCTCCTCCCAAAATCAAAAAGGACCATTTTATTCTTTTCGTGACCCCTGCGATCAATCTCTTCCCCCACGAGGCGGATCCGATCCAAATCGACCACCGGAGGACGCAATATCTCGTCCGGCCTGCCGGGGGCCGTACCGAACACTATCAGGTCTATTCGGTAGAGAAGGTGGTGGGTTATGTCCACGGAACCGCTCAGGAGAGGAAGTATGTGCCCTTTGAGGTCTTCCAGTCCGGTCTCCAGTCCCATCCGGTTTATCGAATCAGTATTTGCCAGTCCCCGCTCGGGGAGAGGTTCGATTTCTATCTTTCGGTTGCCTACCCTCCTGGCATAGGTTTGCCCACCACCGAGACCCTCTCGATCGAGTTGCTCTGTACGAACGGAGCGCTTCCTGAAACTCTTCGGCTTGGGGATATCTCGCTTCCAACCAGCGGTACCCCTGAACCGGTGGAGTTTAAAAATATTCTCCCTCCCACGACGAACCTCCTGCCCCCCCTCGAAACGAGAAAGGGAGGAGAGTCCGGAGGAGAGAATCTGAGGTGGCGGCTCCTGGCCCACCTTTACCTCAACTATCTCTCCTTGAACCGGGCGGAGAACCTCAGGGCCCTGCTCTGGCAGTATATCTTCCCGGGGAGTCGAAATCGAGCCCAGACCCTCGCCAATCAGAAACGGGTCGAAGGCATCGAGGACCTCCAGACGAGGATTTCGGACCGGCTCGTTTCGGGCATAGTGATGCGAGGGCAGGAGATCGACCTCAAGCTCCGGCAGGAGAATTTTGCCAGTCAAGGGGATATGTTTCTTTTTGGATGCATCCTGGACCATTTTCTGGCCAATTATGCCTCCTTAAATCACTTTATCCGGTTGAAGGTCCAGGAGGTCGTCAGAGGAGTCACCTATCAATGGCCAGCCCGGATCGGAGATCACCCGCTGCTCTGAAATCGGACCTCTTCGAGAAGGCCCACGAATTCTCCTTCTTCCAGGTGATGAGGCTCCTGAGGCTCCTTCTCCGGTCAGGCAAAACAGGAGCCTCGCAGGAGGAACAACACCTGCGCCTTCGACCTGAACTTTCCCTCTCCTTTCCCCCTGCCGATGTGGCCAGGATCGAAGAGGTGGATTCAGAAAGACCCCTCTACCTCGTCACGGTGACGCTCCTCGGCCTCTACGGCGCAAGCTCCCCGCTGCCCACGTTTTACACGGAGGATCTCCTCGAAGAGGCTTCTGAGGATCTGTCCGTGACAAGGGATTTTTTAGACATCTTGAATAACCGAATTTACCACCTCCTCCACCGATGCTGGCTCAAGTATCGGCTCTTCCTGCAGGTCATCGAGGAGGAAGACCAAACTATCCTCGAAAAGCTCTTCTGTCTGATCGGTCTCGGGGAGGAGGCGTTGAGGAAGGACGTCCCGGACGTCTATTCCCTGCTCCGCTATACCGGGCTCTTCACCCAGTTTCCGAAATCGGCCTCAGGCCTCCGGACCTTGCTTCACGACGCATTCGGAAGAATCCCCGTCGAGGTCATCCCCTGTGTCAAGAGGGTCGTTAAGCTCCCTCTCGATCAAAGGTGTTCTCTCGGGATAAGCGGGTGCCGTCTCGGCCAGGAGAGCTACCTGGGAGAGGAGATTGAGGACCGGATGGGAAAATTTCGGCTGAGCATCGGCCCCCTATCCAGCGAACCCTATCACAGGCTCTTGCCGGGCACCCCAGATCACCGAAGGCTCATCTTTCTGACGAGGTTCTACCTCCTCGACGCCTTTGAATTCGATATCGAACTGATCCTTGCGGCAGGGGAGGCGAGGACCACCTCTCTCGGAGGTAGTCGGTGGTCTCTTCTCGGTCTCGACACCTGGCTCTTCTCTCACGAGACGCTCGGCGAAGGAAGAGCGATCTTTCGACCCCAATACGAATAAAGGAGAGATCCCATGATTACCGTCGACATCAAAACCCTCTTGAATCGATTGAATCCCTTCTGCACCCGGGCCCTCGAGGGAGCGGCAGGCCTCTGTGTCTCCAGGACCCATTACGAAGTGACCGTGGAGCACCTCCTCACCAAACTCCTCGAAGAGCCCCGATCCGATCTCCCCCTCATCCTCCGGCAGTTCGACCTCGACGCGGGAAGGGTGAAAAAGGCCCTGGATCAGACCATCGAAGAATTTCGCACCGGAAACGCCGCCAAACCGGTCTTCTCACCGCTTCTTCTCGAATGGGTCCAGGATGCCTGGCTTATCGCCTCGGTCGATCTCGACGAGAATCGTATCCGATCGGGTGCGCTTCTTTTGGCCTTTCTGGCCAAACCGACCCAGTTCGCAACCGGCCGGTATGTGGAGCTGCTTCGACCCATCGGCAGGGAGGCCCTCCTCTCCCAATTCGGAAACATCGTCAAGGGTTCGATCGAACAGCCCACCCCTGCTGAAAAGGCCGCTCGGGAGCCTATGGCGCCGGCTGGGGAAGGCACGGCCCTGGCCCGTTTCTGCACTGACTTTACAAAGAAGGCCGCGGCCGGAGAGATCGATCCGGTCTTCGGCCGGGATCGAGAGATCCACCAGATGATCGACATCTTGGCCCGGAGGAGGAAGAACAACCCCATTGCCGTGGGCGAGGCCGGCGTGGGGAAGACCGCCGTGGTGGAGGGATTGGCCCTGAGGATCGTCGAAGGGGATGTTCCGGACATCTTAAAAGGGGTGACCATCCTCGGCCTCGATATGGGCCTTCTTCAGGCAGGGGCAGGGGTGAAAGGGGAGTTCGAAAACCGGCTCAAATCCGTCATCAATGAGATCAAGGCCTCTCCGAAACCCATCATTCTCTTCATCGACGAGGCCCATACGCTGATCGGCGCAGGAGGTCCTGCCGGAGGAAGCGACGCGGCCAACCTTTTGAAACCCGCCCTGGCCCGGGGGGAGCTCCGGACGATCGCGGCCACGACCTGGTCCGAATATAAGAAGTATTTCGAAAAAGACGCGGCCCTGGCCCGGAGGTTCCAGCTCGTGAAATTAGAGGAGCCTTCGGTCGAGACGGCCATTCTCATCTTGAGGGGATTGAAGAACAAATATGAGGAGGCTCACGGCGTGGTGGTGAGAGACGATGCCATTGTGGCAGCGGCCGAACTCTCAAGTCGATATATCTCGGGGAGGCAGCTTCCGGATAAGGCGGTGGACCTCCTCGATACCGCGGCAGCCCGGGTCAAAGTCCAGCTTACGGCAAAACCCGACCTCATCGAAGACCGGGAACGGACCATCCAGGCCCTCGAGCGGGAGAAGAGGGCCCTCGAACGAGACCAGCTCCACGGCCTCGAAATCGATGTCTCCCGGATGACGGAGCTCGAGGCAAAGATCCAGGGCCTCAAGGATGAGGTGGCCGGGCTTCAGGAGCGCTGGCTCCGGGAGAAGGAACTGGCCCATCGTCTCATCGATCTGAGGAAGCAACTCTACGAACTGAAGAGCCAGGCCGCCCCAGAGGAGAAGCAGTCTGAGCTGAGAAAGCACATCGACGAGGTCTCCCTCGAGCTTTCCGATGTGCAGAAAGAGGGGGCCCTGCTCAAGACCGAAGTCGATCCCGACGTCGTGGCCAAGGTCGTCTCGGATTGGACCGGCATCCCCCTCGGAAAGGTCCTGAGGGACGAAGCGAAGAATATCCTCCAGCTGGAGGAAAATCTCAAACAGAGGATCAAGGGCCAGGACGAGGCCATCGGCGTCATCACCCAGGTGATCAAATCGGCCAAGGCCGGCCTGAAAGACCCCCAGCAGCCTCTGGGGGTCTTCCTCCTGGTCGGCCCGAGTGGCGTGGGAAAGACCGAGACGGGCCTGGCCATCGCCGACCTCCTCTTCGGAGGCGACCAATACCTCGTCACGATCAACATGAGCGAATTTCAGGAATCCCACACCGTGAGCCGGCTCATCGGATCTCCGCCGGGCTATGTAGGCTACGGTGAGGGGGGGGTCCTGACCGAGGCCGTCCGGCAGCGTCCTTACTCGGTGGTCCTGATCGACGAGTGCGAAAAGGCCCATATCGACGTGATGAACCTCTTCTATCAGGTCTTCGATAAGGGGATGCTTTCCGATGGAGAGGGCCGGGTCATCGACTTCAAGAACACCGTCATCTTCCTCACGAGCAACCTGGCCTCCGACGTGATCACCCAGCTCTGCGCCGGAGAGTCGAGGCCTCCCCTTGAAACCGTGGTCAATACGATAAGGCCCATTCTGAGCCATCACTTCAAGCCCGCCCTCTTGGCCAGGATGACGGTCGTGCCTTTTTATACGCTGGATTCCAAATTCATCCGCGAGATCGTCGTCCTCAAACTCGACAAACTGGCCAGGCGGATGGCCGAGACCCACAAGATCAAGCTGGTCTATGCTCCGGAGGTGGTGGACCAGATCGCCCAGCGCTGCACCGAGGTGGAGACCGGCGCCAGGAACATCGACCACATGATGAACGGCACGATCCTTCCCCAGATGTCGAGAGAGATTTTGGCGCGTCTGAGCGAGGGGGCCATGCCCTCGGAAGTCCATCTCGGGATGGCCGGAGACGGCTCCTTTCAGATCCGTTTTGGAGGTTAGCGATGGCACCTAAGCAGGCGGCCCATGAAGCGAAGTTTCTCTTCGAGGTGCTCGGAACGTCTTACGAGACCCGGGTCCTCGAGTTCACCCTCACGGAAAGCCTCTCCTCCCCCTTCGAGCTCGATCTCTCTCTGGCCTCGGAGGATGAAATCAAGTTTGAGGAGGTGGTGGGCAAGGAAGCCCTCCTCACCCTGCTCGGGGAGGAGAAGGATCGATACTGCCACGGGATCATCAACCGGTTCAGCTTCAGGGGAAGCAAGGGCCGTTTCTACCTCTATCAGGCCCGGGTCGTGCCGAAGCTCTGGCTTCTGTCTCTGGAACGGGACTGCCGCATCTTCCAGGACAAGGATGTGGAGGAGATCGTCAAGCAGGTCCTCCAGGAAGGGGGGATCCCCTCGGATCGATTCAACTTCCGGCTCCAGAATAAACCTCCAAAAAGGGAGTACTGCGTCCAGTATCGGGAGACCGATCTCAACTTCATCTCCCGCCTTTTGGAAGAAGAGGGGATCTTTTACTACTTTGAGCATTCCAAAGATAAACATGTCCTCCACTTCAGGGATAGCTCGGTGGCCTATCAGGACATTCAGGGGACCTCCCAGATTACGTATAATCCCGCCTCCAAAGGGATGGTTCCTGAGGAGGATTATGTCTTCGGGTTCGACTATTCCAAGAGGATCCATTCGGGCAAAATGACCCAAAGGGACTTCAATTTCGAGAAGCCCTCTCTCGACCTGAAATCGGAAGAGAAGCACAAAGAGTATGACAAATTGGAGATCTACGACTATCCAGGGAGGTACCTGGATCAGGAGCGGGGCAAGCGGCTTACCAAGATCCGTCTTGAGGAATCGATGGCCACGGGGGTGAGGGTCGAGGGGCAGAGCTCCTGCGTTCGCTTCCTTCCGGGATTCAAATTCAAACTTAAGGACCATGAATGGGAGAGCTTCAATCAGGAGTACCTCCTGGTGGAGGTCGTCCACCGGGGCACCCAGCCCCAGTCCTTGGAGGAGCAGGCCGTGGAGGGTCCAGGGACGACCTATTGGAACACCTTCATCGGAATCCCTGCCTCGGTCACCTTCAGGCCCGAACGAAAGACCCCGAAGGCCCTCGTCGAAGGAATGCAGACGGCGTGGGTGACGGGTCCCAAAGGAGAAGAGATTTATACCGATGAATACGGTCGGGTGAAAGTGCAATTCCACTGGGACCGGGAGGGGAAACGGGACGAAAAGACGACCTGCTGGCTGAGGGTGGCCCAGTTCTGGGCAGGCAAGGGATGGGGGACGGTCTTCCTTCCGAGGGTGGGGGACGAGGTGCTGGTCGATTTTCTCGAGGGCGATCCGGACCGGCCCATCGTCGTCGGAAGTTTCTACAACGAAGAGGCCAAACCCCTCTACAAGCTCCCCGACGAGAAGACGAAGAGCACGATCAAGACCAAGAGTTATCCCAACGACCCGGGGTTTAACGAAATTCGCTTTGAGGACAAAAAAGGGGAGGAAGAGATCTTCATCCACGCCGAGAAGGACATGAATGAGGTGGTAGAAAATAACCGGACCATCTCGGTCGGAGGCACCCATACCGAGACGATCCAAGGGAATACAAAAATCACTATCCAAAAGGGGACCTTCGAACACGACGTGAAGGCCAATACCGCCAGGTATCATGTCCAAGGAAATCTTACCGAAGAATATGATGCGAACCAGACCACCACGGTGGGAGGAGATATCACCATCTCTTCCAGACGATCCTTCTTTCACCTTACCGCCCATACCGAAATCCTCCTCACGGTTGGGGCGAGCACCCTTTTGTTGAAATCAGACGGGACCATTGCCCTTTCCGGGAAGAAGATTTCCATCGTTGGGGATTCTGAGATCAAAACCTCTGCTCCGAAGATCGAAACCTCAGGAGGGCAGGAGGTTAAAATCGGCGTGGGGAACAGCGTGACGAAATTCGATCCCGCAAGCGTAACCACTTCAGGAGCAAGGATCAATACGAGTGCCACTGGTATTCATGAGATTAAGGGCGGGATCGTCAAGATCAATTAACGGGATCCATGAGAAAACTTTTTGAGGAAGTGCAGGTGACATTGAGCCATTTTATCGATCAGAGAGACCATCTCTTTATGATCATCGGCTGTCGTGATTTTGAGACGGCCTATATCCTTAAAATTCTCCAGGGCATCGACGAATCGAACAACTCGGATCTCTTCTGGATGTTTGCCGATGAATTCAAGGACTTGGCCTCTTACGTCGAAACGGTGATTGGCCATTTTAAGACAAAATATGAAGGCGTCTGCGAAGGATTGAAAAAAGAAGGAAAGCCCCCCTGGCCCCCAATTCCCCAACCGATCTTTGATCCCGCCCAGGATCCCGTGCTTCGTCTCAAAGGGTTGATGGAATTTTCCCGCGCCCTATTGCCCTCGGAGGAGGGACATCTCTCGATCTGGGCATTTTTCCCTTTCAAAATTCACCATCCTTTAGAGTATCAAGAGATGGTAAAAAGGCTGATGGAACATCAATTCCCGGTCCCCTGGTGTCATCATATGAGGATCTTCTTTAGAGACGAAAAAGATTCCCCCCTTCTCCATCCGGCAGGGACTCCCCCTCCCAGAGTTTCCACCTATAGTCCGGATTTGGGTGTGGAGGCCATGGAAAGAAGCCTCCGGGAAGAAGTGATGGATGGGGGTGTCCCTCTGGATCAGCGACTCCAGTCTCTGCTTTCCCTCGCGGGGCTTGATCTCGCCCATGGACGATTTCACGACGCTCTCCCGAAATACAAGCTTCTCCTATCCTACTATCAGGGGACAGGGCAACCTGCGATGACCGCTCTGGTGCTGAATTGGATCGGAGATGTCTTCATGCGATTAGGAGACCTGAAGGAGGCCCAGAGGTATTACGAATCTTCTCTTACGCCAGCCATCGAATCGAAATCGGAGCCCGTCCTGCTGAACATTCTACTGAACTTAGGCCATCTGAAGGCGAAGGAAGAAGCCTGGGAAGAGGCCGAAATCTATTACGAGAGTGCCGAGAAGATTGCGACCGCCCTTCGGGTGCCCCAGGCCAAGATCCTCTGTCTTGAGAACCGAGGTTTGTGCCAGGCCATGCAAAAAAATATAGAAAAAGCCATCGAGACATGGAAAGAGGGAGCCACTCTGGCCAGGGCCATGGAGGAAAAATTCTTGTTGCAAAATATTCTCTTGCGGTTGAAGGATTGTTATCAAAAAACAGGGAAGAACAAAGAGTTCAAGGATGTTGTGGGTGAACTGGAGACCCTTCGGTCATCCCATAATGGTCTTCCATCCTAAAGGGTCAGAAGATCGGACAAGGGGATACCTATGCCTTATGACCCCCAGGATCATTTCAACACCGTTTTAGAAGGGCTTGCCTACGAAGTCAACATGGCAATCAAGCCTTTCAAGGAGGCGGCAGGAATCCCCAACCCTGGGGAGCCCCCCCCACCCCCTCAGCATCCCCTCAGGACGGCCCAGCAAGTTGCGAGTGGGGTTATGGGTATGGTCAATCTTCCCCTCACATTGATGAATACAGGTTTTGCCTTGTTAACCGATCCGATCGCTCAACTGGTCCCCGCCTTCCAACCCGCTGCCACGATGGGATCTCTGTATTTGGGCATTCCCCATCCTCATGCCCACCCCCCCAGTTTG
The DNA here is from genome assembly GCA_026415035.1 of Thermodesulfobacteriota bacterium. Taxonomy (NCBI): domain Bacteria; kingdom Pseudomonadati; phylum Thermodesulfobacteriota; species Thermodesulfobacteriota bacterium. The sequence goes on from JAOAHX010000008.1 coordinate 97,292, forward strand.
GTTCCCCCGGCCCCACCCATACCAATGCCGAGTTTCGGTCCGGTCCTCGTAGGAAATTGTGTCACCGTCTTGATCGAGGGCAGACCCGCAGCCCGTGCGGGGGATCTGGGATTTGCGGTCAGTTGTTGTGGTTTTGTCCCCGTTTTCGAAATCTTTACCGGTTCCTCCAATACCTTCATCGGAGGAACAAGGGCTGCCCGGGTGGGAGATATCTGCCGGGAATGTCAACCGGCGGCCGCAGGATGGGCGCGAGCCGTGGCTGCTGGAATGGCCCTTGCCTCACAAACCGTTTCAGCCCTTGGGGTGGCCGCAGATACGGCAGAGGCCATTGCCGAGAGCGATGCCGCCATGGCGGCTGCCAAAACGATCTCGGCCTCCGCACAGGCAGCCCAAATGGCTACAGATGCAGCCGCCTTCGCCTTGAGCCAAGCCATGGGAAAAGACCCAGCATTGATCCCGGCTCCAGGCTTCCTCATCTCCTTCTACCCCAGTGTCCAGATCGGGGGCTTTCCCATGATCAATTTTCCAAACCCTTCGGCCAAGCTTCTGGAAAAACTGGGTAGACTCAGGAGAAGGAAGAATCCTTCTGAAACAGGAGACCAAAAAGCAGGCGCTTCTTCATGCCCCTTATAGTGAGGGAAGAGCCCACCGTTCGGTTTTAAAGATGGATGACTCCCTAAGAGTGGTAAGCGATCCGGTCGATGTCATCACCGGGGCCAATACCGATATCCAAGTGGACTTCAAGTTGGAAGGTCCCCTCCCTTTCGAATGGCGACGCTACTATGATAGTTCTAAGAAATTAAAGCCCGGCCCACTCGGATGGGGCCATACCCACGAGTATGATCACTGGCTCCAATTTGATGTCGACGGGATGCGTTATACAAAACCCCAGGGGAAAGCTGTCCATTTTCCCTATCTCCTAAAGGACGGTGATCAGGTTTCCCGGGAAGGCTATACCCTGAAACGCGTCTCTCCTTCGTGTTACCACCTCTTTAAATTTCAGCATCCCGCCATGGAGTTTTCCTTCGAAACCCCTGACCGTCCCGCTCCCATCAAACGTTTGTTCTCGGGATCTGTCTCCATCTATTTTCAATACGATTCCGATGGAGCCCTCCAAGGGATCATCGATTCCCTTCGGCGGCAACTCCGTGTCGAAACCAATGAGAAGGGCCTCATATTGGGCCTCTCCTTGATGGAGACCTCCCAAGGTCAGGAGATCCGGAAGATTCCGCTTGTGCAGTACGTTTATGATGAAGCGGGCCACCTCCTTCAAGGGACCGATGCCTACCGAAATGTCTTCCGATTTACCTATGACCAAAACCACAGGATGATTTCAAAAACAGACCGGCGGGGATACACGTTCTTTTTCGAATATGATGGAGAGGGACGGTGCATTCACGCTTACGGCCAGGATGGCCTCCATGAGGTCCGACTTAAGTTCTTAACCCAAGAAAGGACGACGATTGTCACGAAAGCCAATGGAGGAGAATGGACTTACTGCTATCATGAAAACGGAACCCTCTTCCAAATCATCGATCCCTATGGCGGGGTGAAGCTTTTGAACCATGACGAGGAAGGAAGATTGACCGAAGAGATCGGCCCCAATGGAGATGGAATCCGATGGATTTATGATCCGGCAGGCCATCCGGTCGGGAAATTAAATGGTTTCGGACAGTTTTCCCCGATGGGGGAGGAAGAGACCCCTTCTGGTCCTCCCCCGCACAGGGTTCCAGCTACCCCCCTTGAATGGGAATACGGGGATCTCGTCCGCCGGTCCTATTCCGCCATACCCAAACTCAAAATAGATTCAAAAGCCTCTCCCCCAGCGCCAGACGTTGAGAGAGGTCTCCCGTCAGAGTTCCCGTCAGGACCCCAAATATTCGATCGGTTCGGCCTTCGGGTCAAAGAATTGGGCCCCGGGGGAACCTTCCGACGTTGGACCTACGATGCCAACGGGAATATCCAACGATATATCGACCGGGACGGTTCTCCCTATGGGTTCGAATACACCTCTTGGAATCTCCTCCAACACCGGATCGATCCATTAGAACGAAGGGTCTCCTATACCTACAATGCCTCCGAAAAGATCACCTCCGTCACGGATCCAGGCGGCACGAGGAGCGAGTACCGCTACGACTTGAAGGATCGCCTCGCCGAGATCTGGAGGCACGGGGTCCTGAAAGAAACCTACCGCTATGATCTGGCCGACAATCTGATCGAAAAGAGGGATGGGGAAGGGCGTCCCCTGCTGACGTTCGAGATCGGCCCGGGCAATCTTAAAAAGGCAAGGTTTCTCGCCTCGGGGGAAACCCACTATTTTGAATACGATTCTTCAGGCCGCTTTAAGGAGGTCCGAACGGATGAACATACCATCCAATTTGAATACGACGAGTGGGGGAACCGGATCAAGGACGAAAGGGATGGTCTCGGGGTCAGGCATCGGTTCAACCCGATGGGTTTGGCTCAAACGACCGTTTTCGGCCGGTTCGTCATTAAATACCACCGACAGCAAGACGGTTCCCTTCTGATCGAAGATCCCGGAGGCGGGATCCACACGATTCAGGTGATGAGAAACGGCCTGGTCAGCCGAGCCATGTCTAACGGGACAAAAGAGGTCTCCCTATTCGATTACGAGGGTCGATGCCTGGAGAAAACCCTTGAGCGACGGTCCAACCCCTACACAAAATGGCGAAGGGAATTCATTTACTCAGGGGAAGGGGATCTTTTGAAGATCAAGGACAACCTCAAGGGAGACCATCGATTCGAATATGATCGGGCCCATCGTCTGGTCAAATCCATTTTCCCCGATGGAAAAGTGGATTTTTACGAACATGATCTTGCGGACAATCTTATCAAGAAACCGGGGCTGGAAGGTGTGACGCTCCGGGAAGGAAACCGCCTCGCCAGGGCCAATGGGGACCGGTTCGAATATAATGTCCGGAACGCCCTTTCCGTGAGGGAGAATGATGTCAGAAGGATTAAATACCATTACGACGCCCGAGATTTTCTGAAGGCGATCGAGGAGGACGGAGAGGTCCGATGGGAAGCCCGTTACGATCCCCTCGGGAGGAGGATCGAGAAACGCATTGGTTCCCAGACAACCGAATATTATTGGGATACCGATCGGCTGATAGCCGAGATCCTCGGAGACGGATCGGTTCGAATCTATATCTACGCCGATGCCTTTTCGATCGTCCCCCTTCTCTTCATGGAATACGATAGCGTCGAGGCCGATCCCAAAAGGGGGAGACGGTTCTTCGTTTTTTGCAATCATCTTGGAACGCCGATCTTGGTGGAGGACGAAGCCGGAAAACCGGCCTGGAGCGCCACGATCGAACCCTATGGGACCGCCCATGTCGATGAAAGCTCGACCATCGATTTCTCCCTGAGATTTCCCGGACACCATTTCGACTCAGAAACAGGACTCCATTATAACCGTTTCCGTTACTATAGCCCTGAACTGGGAAGGTATCTGCAGTCGGACCCTGCGGGGATCGGAGAATCTTTCAATCTCTACCTCTATTCGACGAGGCCAACGGTTGAGGTCGATGTCAGGGGGCTCTGTTGCGGGGGCGATCAACCTCCAAAGCCCAAAACCGGTGAAGATGGGCCCGACTTCGAAACGGTCTCCGATGTTCGACAAATACCGATTACGGTAAGAAAGGGGGCTAAGCCGTTCTCTGATGTCCCTCCATTCCGGGACAGGCCGATCGATGAAATCAGACAAATCCTATACGGGCTTGGATTTCGGAGAAGGAGTAAAGAAAGGACAGTAGAGATTCTTATTAGCGATGATCCGGATATTCCCATCTATATGGATAGGACAGATCCCAATTCAGGGAGCGAGGTCTGGTTGAGGAGGGACGAATACGGAAATTACGAGGCCGTAAGAATAGACCCCCATGGCCATCACCCCCCGCCGGAATACAAAGGAGATGTTAAAGATTTTGCAGGAGATCCTCCCCATTGTCATCGGGAATACCTCCCGAACGACCAGGCCCGTCGTGATTCAGCCACGAATCCAAAAACGGGAGAGAGAACCCTCCCCCCCGGCACGAGCGCCGATGATGCTGCAAATGCCTACGCTGGAAGATGGACTCCTGGAATTTACGATACCTTTGATGATAATAATAATCCGACCTCACGGAGTGATTATAAATCTAACCACACGCCCGTGAGTTGGTGATAGGGGAGGATTATATGGATAACGATAGCTTATTAATGAAAGCCCTTTCCGAACCCAATAGATATCTCCGGCGAGACAAACTGTCTGCCCTTATCGTCGCTGTCCGAAAGGGGGAATATAAACTATCGTTAGACGAGGCAAAAGCCCTTTATCAGGCTCAGCTTGAGGAAGCAAAACGGCCTGGGGAATTTGACGGCGCCACCTATCAGTCCCTTTGGCATCTTCTTAAATATTCTCCCCCTTGGGAGACTTTGAAAAAAGTCACAGGACATCTCCTTGCGAATCCGAGGACGATCTGTCGGGGTTTTGCCCTCTATTATCTTTTGAACAATTATCCTGAAATGGCGGAAGAGTTATTAAAAAAGCATCAGGACGACCCGGACCCGGAGGTGCAGGATGAGATCGCCCGCTTTCTTGTCAAAAAAGATAAAAGGCGGGCGATCGAACATTGGGAGAAAGCCCTTGGATCGGATCGCCTCCCTCACGAATTGGCCGAGACCATCCCCCAGGCCATTGCTTACTTCTCTGAGAAAGAAGATCTCCAAAGATATGAGGAGTGGGACCGCCGTTTGGGAGGGAGGACGATCTGGGGAGTGATCGCTTCGTTAATCAAGGAAAGGTTGGAAACAAAAGGACAAGGATGAAATAGTTTGACTGGGGTCCTTGGTTGAGGGCTTGCCGTGGGAAGATTAAAGTTTTTTGAAAAATTGATATAAAGTTAGGCCAATCGCATAGAGGCCGACTGCGATTTTGAGGATGGCGATCAGGTAAAAGAAGGGGCCGAGTTGTTTCGCACTATAAGGGGTGGGCAGATGGAAACGCCCCCCGCTGGTGGAGGTCCCTGTGACACAATCCCAGATCCCCCAGAGGATAAAAACGAGACCTAAGATTAAAACGAGAAAGCGCATTTGAACCCCCCGATTGTTATACCACACCACCCTTCCGAGGCACAAGAATACAAAGGGACTGGTCACCATTGGCCGAGATGGGAACGATCTTGTAACCCGTGACGGAGAAACTCCAAAAGGTTAGAAGGTAATTTTCTGAGGGGCCTTCAATGAAAAGGGCCGAACACTGAAAATTGAAGAAGAGATGATGGGTGTTGCCAAGATCATCACGATCTCGATCGAGACGCCGGATGGGAAGCTTCCGCCGGCAAGGGTAGCGATCCCCGATCTCCCTCTGGGCCTGGCCGATCTCGTGCCTCCGATGCAGAAGCTCTGTGACGGCATCGTGGGGCTTGCCCTCCAGCGGGAAAGGAAGAACGGCGAGACGATCTCCTGCCACAAAGGCTGTGAGAAGGGCCTCTGTTGCTGCCAATTGGTCCCCCTCTCCCCACCCGAGGTCTTCTTCTTAAACGATTTTTTGAAGGGCCTCCCTTTAGAGAAGAAGGTCAAGATCGAGGCCGCCTTCCAGAAAATCCGAGAGGTCATGGATCAGCGAGGGGTCACGGAAAAGATACGGAACATCGAATCCACTGACGAACATCAGGTGATCGCCTACGAATATTTCCGGATGGGACTGCCCTGCCCTTTCCTGGACGAGGGGGCCTGCAGCATCTATCCGATCCGGCCATTCGCCTGCCGGGAGTACAACATCCTCTCCCCTTCGACCCTCTGTGCCGATCCATTCAAAAAAGGGATCCGAAAGGTGAAAATCCCGAGGAGCATGACGACGGCCACCGCGCGCCTGGCTGCTGAGCTGAACCAGACCGCTCCGGTCTTGATTCCGATGCCCTTCGCCCTTGAGTGGGCGAGGGAGAATGCCCCTTTCGGGAATCGACGGTGGTCGGGGATCTGGCTTTTCGAACGGATGATGGAGTTCGCCACGGGCAAAGAGGTTTAGATCCTGAAACCATTTGACATCTTCACGGCAATTATGGTAATGGAAGGGCAGGTCCGGAAGGATGAAAGAGATCCCGAGAAAACAACTCGACAGCCAGGAGTTTTTCAAGCTCCGTCAGGTCACCGAGAAGATCTCTCAGGCCTTGGGCAAACGTCTCAATGGCCACCTCGACACTTTGAGGCCCCTCTTCCTCCCCCGAAAGCTTTTGGGGACTTACGTGAAAAGCGCGGTCAAAGAGGATGTCCCCCGATCGGAGAAGGCCTTTGCCGAACTCCAGGAACTCTTCGGTTCGGTTTGTGAAAAACCCTTCGGCTTACCGAAGAAACTACAGCCCCCTCTTCCCCCCATCAACCAACAGCTGGAGGTCACCCCTTACCAATACCCACTGCGCCTCGAGGGAGACGATCGAACCGTCCAGATCCTTGCCCCCACCCAATGGGTCCTTTCGTTCCGCGGGGATTGTTCTCTGGAGAGGGTCCGCGCCATGGTCTCCGGCCGAGAACCCCGCCAAACCGATGAGATGCAACAGGCCTTGATCGATCACCTCTCGCTGGTGGTCTTCTTGAGGCATTTTCCAGAGCTGAGAAGGCTCTTGGAGGATTTGCGCTATGAGGTGGAGGTTCAGGAGCTGGTCGACCTCGGAAACCTTCCGGTGGTGGTGTTGAAAGCGCCGATCGCGACCTTCCTCCCTCCCGATGACTTCATCCTTCAGATCACCCAGCTTTCGGGAATTTCAGCCTTTCAGGAGATCGTCGACCTCGAGGCGATCGAGAAGATGACGGATTCTCTGAAAGAGCAGTTGAAGAGCCTGGTTTCTTGATCCCTTCGATCGGCCGGACCGAGACCCTTCGCGTCCTTCCTCCTCCTTCAACAGGGGAGGGGGAGGCCGTCGTTTCTGCGGAGAAAAAAAGATGAAGAGCCTTTGGCTGACGTCTTTGATCGATTCTGAAGAGAAGGTGAGCCAACTCATCGCTCAGCTTCGCACCTACGGCCTCGAGGCAAGAGGACATTTCTGGGAGGACGCGCTCGACAAGATGGCCTGGGCCAGACCGAGGGAGGAGCTGGTTAAGCCCGAGGTCTCCCTCTGGTTGATCCTCGCCTCAAGGGAACATTTAAATAACCCCTCTATTCGATATGGCTTATCCCTGTTAGGCTTAACCCTCCAGGCGGCAAAAGGGATTACCTTCCCGGTGGCCATTCTCCTAACGGAGAGAGAGTTGCCCTCTGAAGAAGGCCTCCCCACGCCTTTGAAGGGGGCCGATCTTCTCTCGCTGACCGATCCGGGAATGGCAGCGAAGTTGGTGGTCAAGCTGAGCATGCCCCCGAAAGAGATCTCCCCCGAATACCGGATCGATACCTACGGCCATCCCCATATCGGGCAATGGATCGAGGTGGGACCCTCCCATCAGACCTGGCCCGGGGCGATGTTGGGCGTCTCGGAGGCCGAGATCACCTTCCATGCGGTCGGCCCTAAAGGGAGCCTGCCCACCACCTCGAGCCTTCGGTATCCTCTCAAGGGGATGAAGTTGAGTTTAGGGGGAAGAGAGTTTACGGCCTGGGCCGTTCAGAACGAGATAGACCCGAATACCTCCTATTTTGTCAGGGTCGAGGGTTTTCCCGATGCGATCCTCTTCGGCCCGTATACCACCGACCAAGAGGCCGAGGTCTTCGTTCTTCAATTAAAATGATTTCGCTGAGCAGTGGATCGGGGAGGAGGACCGAAAGGAGGTGAAGCGGTCTTAGGAATTCCGATATGGAAAAGGCGAGGGCCCATGTGATTGTAGAAGGCAGAGTGCAGGGCGTCTTCTTTCGGGCTCACACCCAGGAGATGGCCCACCTTTTAAGCGTGAAGGGCTGGGTCCGGAACAGGAGAGACGGCTCGGTGGAAGCCCTCTTCGAAGGCGATAAGGAGAAGGTTGAAAAAATGATCGCATGGTGCCACCGGGGGCCAACCGAGGCGAGGGTGACCAGGGTCCTGGTCAACTGGGAGGCCTATCAAGGTGAGTTCCAAGACTTCTCCATCCGCTATTGAACCTTCTTGGAGAGATCCCTCTCTTCTTTGAGGATCTTCTTTTTGAGATCCCTCCCCACCTCGTCCTTCTCCTTCTTGAGGACCTCCTCCAGATGCTCCATTCGCTTGCCGGTCTCGGTCAAACCCTCTCCCACCTTTTTGACCGTTTTTCCCCCTCCGAAATAGATGAAGAGAAAGACGAGAAGAATCCCGAAAACCACCCCGAGCAGAAATCGGATCATAATTTTTCCCTCCCTCAGGTGGAATTGAACTTACCAGGAAATGACAGGAGTTTCAATCCAAATCTGCGCCCTTCCTCCCCCTTGGCTTCTTGACCCCTCCTTTCCCCCTGCATTATAATCAACCACAGCCCTGAGGAAAACTTTCCACAGATCGATGAAAAAAAGAGAACTCCCTACGCCTTCAACCCCGAGGATCAACGCCACCTCCTTCGTCGAACTTGGCCGGAGCTTTGAGAAGGCGATTCAAACCCCCAACCTTCCCATCTATCGGACTTCCACCGTCCTCTTCGAGACCCTCGAAGAGGTCAAGGCCACGGCCGAGGCCGTGGAACGGGGGGACTTTGGAGCCTCTCATTACGGGACGATCGGAACCCCTACCACCTTTGCCCTTCGAGAGGCGATCGCCAAGATCGAAGGCGGAGGCCATCCGTGTCAGGCCGTGCTCATGCCCTCGGGTCTGATGGCCATCACCACCCTGCTTCTGTCCTACCTCAAACCAGGGGATCACCTTTTAGTGACCGATTCGGTCTACGGACCGACCCGCCACTTCTGCAGGGGGATGCTTTCGAAGTTCGGGGTCCATACCACCTATTACGATCCTACGATCGTGCCGGAGGACCTTGAAAGGCTTCTACAGCCCAATACCAGGATGATCTTTCTCGAAAGCCCGGGAAGCTATACCTTTGAGGTCCAGGATGTTCCGGGCATCTGTGCCATGGCCCGAAGCCACGGCGTGATGACGGTCATCGACAATGCCTGGGGTTCACCTCTCTTTTCGAGGCCCTTCGACTGGGGGGTGGACGCCTCCGTCATCCCCCTCACGAAATACTGGAGCGGCCATGCCGATGTCCTCATGGGAGCGGTCATCGTGCGGGAGGAACACTGGTCCCCCCTCTGGAGGGCGGTCCGTGAGCTGGGGACCTCCGTGGGAGGGGATGACGCCGGACTGATCCTGCGCGGAATGCGGACGATCGACGTTCGCATGAGAAGGCACGAAGAGAACGCTCTGAAGGTCGCCCGCTGGCTCCAGGGCCGACCGGAGGTAGGGGTCGTCCTTCATCCAGCGCTGCCCACCCACCCTCAACATGAACTCTGGCGCCGAGACTTCAGGGGCTCAAGCGGCCTCTTTTCATTCGAACTGAGGGTGAATTCCAATGGAGAAAAACCTACTTCCCGGCAGGTGGCCGCCTTTTGCGAGGGCCGCCGTTATTTCGGGCTCGGCTACTCCTGGGGGGGCTACGAGAGTTTGATCTTCCCGGCCCGCATCGAGGCCCTCCGGAGCGTAAAACCCTGGAAGGGAGGCCCCTTGATACGAATTCATGTCGGGCTGGAGGATCCGGACGATCTGATCGCCGATCTCGAAGAAGGCTTCCTAACTATGGCGAGGTTCAGCTAAAGAGATCACTTCCTCTCGAACAGCTTCCGGTATTCCCCGTATCCTTCTTTCTCGAGATCTTCTTTGGGGATGAACCGCAAGGCGGCCGAGTTGATACAATACCGGCGTCCGGTCGGAGGGGGGCCATCGTCAAAGAGGTGGCCCAGATGGGAGTTTCCGTGTTTGCTTCTTACCTCGATCCTTCTCATACCGAACCTACGGTCCTCCTTCTGGACAATGTTTCCCGGCTCGAGGGGTCGGGTAAAACTGGGCCATCCTGTGCCCGAATCATATTTGTCGAGGGAGCTGAAGAGGGGTTCCCCCGAGACGATATCCACATAGATCCCTTCCCTCTTATTGTTCCAGTAGGCATTTTCGAATGGGGGTTCGGTGCCGTCCCTCTGGGTCACCTCGTACTGCAAAGGGGTGAGGTTCTCTCTCAATGTGGCATCGTCGGGCTTGCGAAACCCGCCTCTCGGCCTTGCCGCGATCGAAGAGGGCTCTTTTGCCCAGATCTCTCTCAAAAAATGGTCTCTGCCCGAACCCATCCGGTAGAAATGGTATTTCAAAGGTTCTTTCTTGAAGTAATCCTGATGATAGGCCTCGGCCTCATAAAAGTTTCGGTAGGGTCTGATCGACGTCACAATCGGTTTTTTAAACCGCCCCGATCGGCCAAGTTCCTCTTTCGATTTCTCTGCCCGTTGCCTCTGCTCCTCGTCATGATAGAAGATCGCCGTGCGATATTGAGGACCCCGGTCAACGAACTGCCCTTCGGCATCCGTGGGATCGATATGCCTCCAGAAGGCCTCAAGGAGTTCCTCATAGGTGATCTTCGAGGGATCGTAATAGACCTGGACCGCCTCCACATGGCCGGTCTTTCCCGAGGTGACCTGTTCATACGTGGGATCTTTTTCCTCTCCTCCTGTATATCCCGAGACGACCCTGATCACGCCAGGCAACTTCTCAAAATCGGCTTCCGTGCACCAGAAACACCCGCCGGCAAACGTGGCCACTTGGACCCCGACCTCTTCCCCGGACATCTGTCTCACCTCTTTCTGGGTAGGAACACCCTTTTGACAGCCGACGACCATCACGGTCATCCACAAAATCGCTCCCAAAAGCGCTTTCATCAATTGCACCCTTCGACCTAAAATATAATCCTTCCCCGGGCCAATCTCAAAAGCTTTTGGAACACTCTTTGATCCATGTCCTTCGTCACGGATGAAGAGCGAGGGATCGAGGCCCCAGGTTTTGGGATCCTTAGTTTCTCGAAAGGATATGAAACTGCTCCAGAAGTGGTGTAGAGAATCTCCGTGAGATAGGATAGGAGATAGGAGTGGAGAGGAAAACGTCCGAGGGAAGAAAAGGGGTGAGGTGAGGCATGGCTAATTCCACCAGGGTTTTCTTTCTCGGGGTACTGGTGACGGCCATCTTATGCGATCTTGTCGTCCGGTCCATCCTCGGCCGGTACTCCAAGGGATACCGGCTACTCTTTGAACCCATCAGCCTGTTGGGGACGCCGGGAAGTCCCCTCCACGGGTATGCCCGCTTGGTGTTGATAGGGGTGGGGCTCCTTTGGGTACCCTTTGCCTATGGACAGGCTATGGCCTTTCAATTTCTGATCCGGTGGCATGTCCTCTATCTCCTAAACCCCGCCGAAAACCCCCGAAACCCTATTCGGGAAAATTCACGGCATCGCCTCGGGGGTGGGGTTCCTCTTCCTGATCCTCAATCCCTTTTGGTCCAGGTCGATACCAGAATCCTTGAGACTTGGATTCGTCAACGGGATGCTGTTCGCGTTGGCGGTGGTCACCTTCGCCCTCTTCTTCGCCTCTAAGGATGTTCCCCGGGTGTCTTACGCTATAGCGGCCCTTTTCAGCGCCTTCATTTTTAGTGATTCTGTATCCCCCTCTCCTCTTGAACCTCGTCAGGCAAGTCCGAAAGGAATGAGCAAGAAGGACGGGGGATCCTTGGGTTTGGCCAGCTGGGAAAAGGACCGTCCGTGAGGAGTCCCATCGCTAAATAAAAAAAGCTTGACATTTAAAGAGGAATTGGCCATAATTGCAGGCACGGTAAGTTGTAAGGAGTATGTGGTTGAGTCAATAAGAAAGGTCACAAAGTTTTCCCAAAAAACTTCTGTGACCTTTTTTATTTGAGACCAGAGGCTATTACAACTTACGCAGTTCAATAAAGAGAGGAGGTGAAGGTAGTGGCCAAAGGTCGGGTAAAGTGGTTTAATGAGAAGAAAGGATATGGATTTATCTCCCGGGAGGACGGGGGGGATGTTTTCGTCCATTTCTCCGCCATCAAGAAAGATGGATTCAAAACCCTTTACGAGGGAGATGAGGTCGAATTCGATATTTCCGAAGGCCCCAAGGGTCCTCAGGCAACCAACGTAGTCACGAAATCCTAACGGGATTTCTGTAAAGAGGAGAGACCCCAGATCCCCTCTGGGGTCTCTTTTTTTATCTGTTCGCGAGGCAAGGGAAGATGGCCGAAATCAAATCCACTCTCGAGTTGGCCCTGGAGCGGACAAAAAAATTTGCCCTTTCCGATAAAGAACGGGAAGAGATCAAACAGAAGGAGCTTCGGGAGAAGATTCAAAGCCTCTTCCATCGATACGGGGAGGGAAGGCTCCATCTGGCCGACCTTGAGAAAGAGATCGAGCGCATGGAGGAAGGGGTTCGAAAAGCCGTCAAGGAAGGTCTATTCAAGCTCTGGACGGAAGGGCTCACCCTCCAGGGGGAAAACGAAAAGTTCATCAAGGGGATCGAGTGGGTGAAGGGCCAATCGCTGGGAGAGTGGAGGGAGAGCCTCCGAAGACTGGGCGATCAATACCAGAACGAGAAAGACCAGGTAGCCCTCAACTTCCGAGCCCAGAGCTTGGAGGCCCTGAAGAGAGAGGGGTTCAGTGGGGAAGCCATCGAGCCCAACCTAAAGGCCAATCCCTCGTACCAGAAGGCCCTTGCCGACCTGGAGGAAAAGTACCGGGCCCATCTCGACGAGATGAAGAGGCGGCTTCAGGAATCATAGGAAGGGATAGAAGTTCTGGCGGATCGACTGGAAATTATACAATACCCATTCTTTACCCTGCACGACCTCTCCATGTCCCGGAAGGAGCCATTCGATCTCAAGCCGGGCCATCCGCTCGATGCTCCTCATCAATTCCTTGCCATTGCCCCCGGGGAAGTCGGTCCGGCCCACCCCTCCAGAAAAGACGAGGTCTCCGGTGAAGAGGGCCTTTTGGGCCGGCCAGTAGAGGGTGAGCGAACCAGGAGAATGACCCGGCGTGTGGTAGACGAAGAAACGTTCCCTTCCGAGAAAGAATTCTCCTTCTTTTAGAAAGAAATCGATCCGGAGGCTGGGCAGAGGATGTCCCATCATTTCATAGAGGTGTTTTCCGCTGCCCTGCAGATAGCCTTCCTCCTCGAGGCCCATGGCAATCTTGACAGGCCTTTCGACAAAGGCCTCCAAGCCCTCGAGGTGGTCCGGATGGGAATGGGTGGCGATCACCAGATCGATCCTCTCCGGACTCACCCCGTCTCTTTCCATCTGATCGAAGAGGTTCGGAAGACGATGCAGATGGCCCGGGTCGATCAAGGCGATCTTGTCGGTCTCGATCAGATAGGTATTGCAATTGTTTTCGTAAAGGCTCTGCCAGATATAGGCGTAAAGTCCTTCAGCGATCTTCATCGGCTTGGCCTCGCCCGAAGTTGGTAAGGAATCCTCCTTTGAGATTTATCAAGAAAAAGTTGAAGTTTCAAGCCTCCCTCTTGTATGATTTAAAAAAGAGACCCGATGGAGGCGGCCATGATCTTTAAACAGTTTGAGGTGGGAAGCTTTTCGGTTTTCTGCTATCTGATTGGAGATGAAGGGACGGGGGAAGCCCTCTTCATCGACCCGGCGGACGATATCGATGACCTCCTCAGGGAGGCCAGGAAGAAGGGGGCGACTCAGATCAAATATATCATCAACACCCATGCCCATGTGGACCATATCATGGGCAATGCCGAGATGAAGCGGAAGACGGGGGCTAAAATTGTGATCCATGAAAAGGACGCCCCGTTCCTCACCCGCACCCCTCCAGAACTCCTCATGATGTTCCGGGCGACCCCCTCTCCACCGGCCGACCTTCTGGTGAAAGACGGGGATATCCTCCGGGTGGGAGAGATCGAACTGAAGGTCATCCATACCCCTGGCCACTCTCCGGGAGGGATATCGCTCTACGTGGACGGAATGGTCTTCACGGGCGATACCCTCTTTGTAGGCTCTGTCGGTAGGACCGATTTCCCGGGAAGCTCCTGGGAGGTGATGGAGACCTCCATCCGGAAGAGGCTCTATACGTTGCCCGGAGAAACCGTGGTCTATCCTGGCCACAATTACGGACCCACCCCCAGTTCCACGATCCAGCACGAAAGGCGTCACAACCCCTTTGTCAGGGGCTGAGGACTCGCTTGACCTCTTCGCCGGAAATGGTATAAATAAGGCAGGGAAAGTTCGTCGGGGAAAGAGAACCTCCCCGCGCCGGAAGGAAAGGAAAATCCTCTTGGAGGATTGAGCCAGGCCGAGACGGAGATGGGCGATGGAGGAGAAAAAAAGCGAGATCACTTACGAAGAGTTTCAAAAGGTTGCTTCCGATTACGGAGAGGTCAGCGGACAGGATCTTCTCACCGATCCGGCCACCCTTGAAAAGGTGAGGGAGCGTGCCGAAGGCGAAAGGTCGCTGACCCACGGGGAGATGCTCCGGACGGTCCGCGAAAAAAGAGGATTCTCCCTCGAAGAGTTGGCCGTCAGGACCGGCATCGACCGATCCATCTTGTCCCAGATCGAAGCAGGGGATTACATGCCCTCTCTGGGCCAGCTCATCAGATTGAGCAAGGCCCTCTCCCTCCGGATGTCGGACGTCATCGGTCCCGGAGATGAATCGTTTACCATCGTGAAGTCGAATCAGCGTCAGAGTTTCTCCCGGTTCGGAAAGGCGAGGGAGTCGTGCTACGGATACGAATACGAATCCCTTGCCCCCCGGAAGAAAAACCGGGGAATGGAGCCCTTCATTGTGACCCTCCAGCCTTCCGAAGCGAATGAACCTTCTTCCCACGACGGACAGGAATTTATCTATGTGCTGGAAGGGGAAATGGAGGTCATGATCGAAGGCACCCGGGAGGTCCTCGGACCCGGAGACTCGGTCTATTACGACTCCACGAGCCTCCATCTGTTAAAGGCCCACGGCGGCAAACCCGCCAAGATCCTGGCCGTGCTGATCAGCTGAGCCTTGAACCCGCCGACTCTTTCCTCCTCCAGTTGACTAAAAAGATCCCCACCGAGACCAGGGGGAGTCCCACCATCAGGGAGACCGTGAATTCCTCCCCCATAAAGAGGACACCCGAGAGGACACCGAAGACCGGGGTGAAGAAGGTGAAGGCGCTGAGCCGGCTCACCGAGTATTCGTGGATCAGCTTGAACCAGACAAAGTAGCTCAGGAAGGCGACTATGACCGATTGATAAAAAAGGGAGCCCAGGACCGCGGGGCTGATCCGACCGATCGGGTTCGGTTCTAGGAGGAGGCTCAACCCGAAGAGGATGGGGATGGAGAAGAAGAGCTGGTAGAGAAAGGTATGGATCGGCTCCACCTTCCCGGCCATAAATCTCTTGATGTAGAGGGTGGTCGCCCCCCACAAGATCCCCGCGGCAATCTCTAAGAGGTCGCCTAAAAGCATGTGGGGGTTGGCGGCCTTCGGTTTTCCGTAAAAGACGACGACGAGACCCGAAAAGGCGATCACGAGCCCGAGGGCCTTCAGGAGGGTGAGGCGGTCCCCCTTCAAGAAGAAATG
>JAOAHX010000009.1 GCA_026415035.1 Thermodesulfobacteriota bacterium
GCCATCGAAAGGGCCAAAATGGAAGGCCTAAACGTCGAAGGACCCTTCCCTCCCGACACGGTGTTCCCAAAAATGAGAGGGGGACAATATGACCTGGTGGTCGTCATGTACCACGACCAAGGCCATATCCCAATGAAGTTGATCGGCTTCCAATACGATGACACGACCAAAACTTGGGGATCCATCTCTGGGGTCAACATCACCTGTGGCCTACCCATCATCCGAGTCTCGGTGGACCACGGGACGGCCTTTGGCAAAGCGGGCGAAGGGCGCGCCAACCCCGAAAGCATGATCCAAGCCATCAAGGTTGCAGCAAAGTTAGCGTCCTCCCGAATCCTCGACGCTTCGAATCCCTGAGTCCTTCTTTACTTCTGCAGTTCGGGGACGATGCTCTCGAAGTAGTCGAGCACCTGCGGATTCATCAGGGCGTCCCGGTTGGTGACGGGCCTTCCGTGGATGATGTTGGTCACGGCGCTCTCCACCTTCTTCATGTTCATCGTATAGGGCGCCTCCGGCATCTCCATGATGATAGCGGGGACATGGCGGGGGGAGGCCTGTTCCCGAAGCGCCTTCCGGATGGTATTCTTCAGCTCCTCGGTGAGCTCCACGTTCGGGGCGAGCTTGACGAAGAGGATGATCCGCTGATCGCCCTCCCAGTTCTGGCCGATGGCCAGGCTGTCGGCAATCCCTTCGATCTTCTCGACGACGTTGTAGATCTCGGCGGTGCCGATTCGAACCCCCGATGGTTTCAGCACGGCATCGGAGCGGCCGTAGAAGGTGATCCCTCCCGTGTCGCTGTGCATCACCACGTAGTCGCCATGACGCCAGACCCCGGGGTAGTGTTCGAAGTAAGCGGCCCTATATTTCGAACCATCCGGGTCGTTCCAAAAGTAGAGGGGCATCGAGGGCGCGGGGGCCTCGCAGACCAGCTCGCCCTCCTGGTCCCAGATGGGCTTTCCGTTTTCGTCGTAGGCCTTGACCTTCATGGCCAGCCCGGGCCCCTGAAGCTCTCCGGCATAGACTGGCTGGATCGGGCTTCCGATGGCAAAACACCCGTTGATATCCGTGCCACCGGAGATGGAGTTAAAGTGGAGATCCTTCTTCACCTCCCGATAGACCCACTCGAACCCCTCGGCGGAGAGGACGGAGCCGGTTTGAGAGATCTCCCTCAGGGAGGAGAGATCGCAATGTTTCCCGGGTTGAACGCCTTCGCCTCTGAGATAGTTGATGTAGCTTGCGCTCAGGCCGAAGAAGGTGATCCTCTCCTGCTCGACCATCCTCCACATGGCATAGGCATCCGGGTAGTTGGGGTTGCCATCGTAGAGGACGAGGGTGGCTCCCACGCCGAGGGTGCTCATCAGCCAGTTCCACATCATCCAGCTGCAGGTGGTGATGTAAAAGACCTTGTCTTCCCGCCTGAGATCGCTGTGGAGCACCAGCTCCTTCAGATGGTTGATCAAAATCCCACCGGCCCCTTGGACCATGCACTTTGGCTTTCCGGTCGTGCCAGAGGAGAACATGATGAAGACGGGATGGTCGAAGGGGAGCTGTTCGAATTCCAGTTCGGGTTCGGCCTCGGAGGAGAGAAAGTCTTCATAGTGGACCGCCTTGGGGATGGCGCTGAGATCCGCCCGTTCACCCATGTAGGAGACGATGATCACTTTTTGAAGCGAAGGGATCCCTTTGACGACCTCGGCCACGTTTCCCAGGGTGTTGAAGGCCTTGCCCTTGTAGAAATAGCCGTCGACCGAAAGGAGGACCTTCGGCTCGATCTGTCCGAGCCGGTCCAAAGCCGCCTGGGGGCCGATGTCGGTGGCGCAGGAGGACCAGACCGCTCCGATGCTCGTTGCCGCAAGCATCCCGATCGCGGTCTCTATCATGTTGGGCATATACCCGGCGACCCGATCCCCGGGTTGGATGCCGAGCTCCCGGAGAGATTTGGCCAACCGGGCCACCGTATGGTAAAGTTCTCGGTAGGTCAGGGTCGCATATTTCTGCGTCTCCCCTTTGAAGATGAAGGCGAGCCGGTCATCTCGGTAACGGAGGAGGTTTTCGGCAAAATTGAGCCTTGCGCCGGGAAACCAGGTGGCCCCTGGAAACTTGCTCAAATCATCGACCACTTGGTCCCACTTCTTCGACGCCTTGATCTCCAGGAATTCCCACAGGGTGGCCCAGAAATCGGGAATCGAATCGATCGACCACTGATAAAGTTCCGGATACGAACGGAACTGTTTCTGATGCCTTTCGTTGACATAGCGAATGAAACGGGCCATGTTGGAATTCTGAACCTGCTCGTCCGAAGGGACCCAAAGGGGTCTCTTCGACGTCTTGACCGAGGGCAAGGTAATCGAAACCGGTCGGGGTTGAACCCGTTTGGATGGGGGCTTAAGGGGCTTCTTGGCCGGTTTTTTAACAACTTTCTTGACCGGCTTCTTCGCTGCGGGCTTAGCGGTCTTTGCCCCCTTTTTGGGGACGGAGGGCTTCATCGGTTTCTTTGCAACCTTCTTCGTCTCCTTCTTTGACACCTTCTTGGCAGCGGGTTTCGAGACCTTCTTCAAAGGTTTCTTGGCCGATTTCTGGGTCGGTTTTTTAGAGATTTTTTTGGCCACCTTCTTCATTTACCCCCCTCCTCACTTCTGAAATTACACCCAAAATCGCTTTCATTCAATACCATTCTTAAATACCTTCGTCAAGAATTTTTTCTTCAACCGTCGGGATTGAAAAAACGTTCGGGGGCGAAGGGTGGCCGGAGGCCAATAGACTTTTATTTTTAAAAACAATATGTTAATAGAATTCTATGGGAACGAAAGGCGGTCTCTCGAGGGGCCCCCTAAGTGGTTTAAAACTCCTTGATCTTTCAAGACTTTTACCAGGTCCCTACTGTTCCCTCCTCTTGGCCGATCTCGGAATGGATGTCCTCAAGGTGGAGGATCCAGACCAAGGCGATTATATGCGGACGATGGGACCTGTCCGAAGGAAGGACAGCGCCTATTTTACAGCCCTCAACCGGAACAAAAAGAGCATGACCCTCAACCTCAAAACTGAACAAGGAAGGGAGATCTTCTACCGGTTGATCCAAACCTACGACATCGTCCTCGAAGGTTTCAGACCTGGCGTCATGGACCGCCTCGGGGTCGGATACGAGTCGCTTAAAAAGAAAAACCCAAAGGTGATCCTCTGCTCCCTGTCCGGTTACGGACAGGACGGTCCCTATCGAGACCGCTCAGGCCACGATATCAACTATATCGGTCTCGGAGGGATCCTCGAATTGACGGGCACGAAAGAGAGCGGTCCAGTCATCCCCGGGGTCCAGATCGCCGATATCGGGGCCGGAGGGATGATGGCGGCCATCGCCATCCTCTCGGCTGCCCTTTACCGAGAGAAGACCGGCGAAGGCCAGCACCTTGACATCGCCATGCACGATGGGGTCCTCTCATGGCTTTCCATCCATGCCGGAAGATATCTCATGGACCGCCTCCTCCCGGTCAGAGGCGAGATGCACCTCTCAGGCCGATATGCCTGCTATCAGGTCTATCCGACCCGAGATGGGAGGTATATGTCGTTAGGGGCCCTGGAGCCGAAGTTCTGGCAAAACTTCTGCGAGGCGGTCGGAAAGCCAGAACTCATCCCCAAACAATTCGTCGAGGGGGAAGAGCAGACCCGAATCATCCATGAGATCAAGGACCTCTTCAAGACCAAGACGCTCAAGGAATGGACCGATTTCTTCAAGGAGGTCGACGCCTGTTGCGAACCGATCCTGACCCTCGAGGAGGTCTTCGAGCATCCCCAGGTGCTCTACCGAAGGATGCTCATCGAATATGACCATCCTACCGAGGGTAAACTCCAGCAGGTGGGCAACCCCATCAAGTCCTCTCTCTTTCCTTATGAACCTCCTCTCCCCTCCCCCCAGCGAGGGGAACATACCATGGAGGTGTTGAAAGAGATAGGTTATTCTGAAAAGGAGATCGAACACTTTAAAGAGCGGGGGGCCATTTAACATTTGAAATCCAACGACCGAAATTGGAAAATGACTCATCGGTGTAACCCGAGATCTTTAGGGTGGGTCCGCTCTGCTCAATCCCCTACCAAGGGAGATCGGATTTACCGAAGACGAGATCGAAAGCCCCTCCGATAAGGTGTGGTCGTGATCGGCAAAATCGAAATCGACAAGGAACGATGTAAAGGCTGCGGCCTCTGCACCATCTCGTGCCCGAAATCGTTGATCAAAGTGGGCAAGGAGATCAACCGTCAGGGATATTTCTACGTCATTTGGGAGGAGAACGGCTCCTGCACGGGCTGCGCCTTCTGTGCGGAGATCTGCCCGGATGTGGCCATTCGCGTCTGGAGGGAGAAGAAAAGGGCAGAAGATCGGGAGATCGAGGCATAGGGAGACGAAAACGTGGGCAAAGAATTGGAAAAGATTCTGGTCAGGGGGAACGAGGCGGTGGCCATGGGAGCCATCGATGCGGGGTGTCGCCTCTTCTTCGGGTATCCCATCACCCCACAGAACGAGATCCCGGAATACCTTTCCAAGCACCTCCCCCCCTTAGGAGGGGAATTCATCCAGGCCGAGAGCGAGATCGCCTCGATCAACATGTTGCTTGGCGCCTCGGCGACAGGGGCCCGGGCCATGTCCTCCTCGTCCAGTCCAGGGATCTCCCTGATGCAGGAGGGATTGTCCTATATGGCTGGGAGCGAGCTGCCCGTGGTGATCGTCAACATCTCGCGAAGCGGTCCAGGACTGGGCGGGATCTCCGCCTCCCAGGGCGACTACTTTCAGGCGACCCGGGGCGGGGGCCACGGCGATTACCGGATGATCGTCCTAGCCCCGTCTTCGGTCCAGGAGATGTACGATCTCACGTTTTTGGCCTTTGACCTCGCCGATAAGTATCGAAACCCCGCGATGATCCTCGGCGATGCCCTCATCGGCCAGATGAAAGAGCCCCTGATCCGCCATCGACCGAAGGGGATGGATCTCCCGCCGAAGGATTGGGCCTTAACGGGCGCCAAGGGAAGAAAGCCGAACCGGATCAAATCGCTCTACCTCCAGGAAGGGGAACTCACCGCGCATAACTGGAAGCTCTATCAGAAATACGAAAGGATGAAGCGGGAGGAGGTCCGATTCGAAACGGCCCTGACCGAGGATGCGGAACTCATCCTCGTGGCCTTCGGAAGTATGGCGAGGGTTTCGAAAACGGCAATGGAGCTGGCGAGGGAGGAGGGCCTGAGGGTCGGGCTCTTCCGGCCCATCACGCTCTTCCCCTATCCGGAAAAGGCGCTCTTTGAGGTTTCAAAGCGGGTCAAGAAATTTTTGACCGTCGAGCTCAACACGGGCCAGATGGTAGAGGATGTCAGGCTGTCTGTCGACAGGGATGCTATGGTTTATTTTTACGGGAAGCCCCCTGGGGCGTTACCTCCTCCGGAGGAGATCTTGGGAGAGATAAAAAAATATTACTGAGCCGAAATGGGGCTCGGTGGAGGAAAAGACAACGGGAGTCCAGAGAGTACCAGGCGGACCTCATGAAGGAGGAGAAACGACCGCGGAGAGGGGAGGCCAACGGGGGATTTAAAATGGAACTCGTCTTTAAACGTCCCGATTGTTTGATCGATGTCCCCTTCCATTTCTGTCCGGGATGTCACCACGGTATCGTCCACCGCCTGGTGGCGGAAGCGATCGATCATTTCAAAATCCGGGAGAGGACGATTGGGGTGGCTTCGGTGGGGTGCTCGGTCTTCATGTATGACTATTTCGACATCGACGTTCTCGAAGCGCCCCATGGACGGGCCTCGGCCGTGGCCTCGGGGGTGAAGCGGGCCAGAAAGGAGGCGATCGTCTTCACCATCCAGGGCGACGGGGACCTCGGGGCCATCGGAATCGCCGAAGGGATCCACACGGCCAACAGGGGTGAAAACATCACCCTCATCTTCGCCAACAACGGAATCTACGGGATGACCGGAGGTCAGATGGCGCCCACTACCCTCCTGGGCCAGAAGACGACGACCAGCCCTTACGGAAGGAACTTCACCTACGACGGGTATCCCATCCGGATGGCCGAGATGATGGCCACCCTCGAAGGGAGCGCCTTCGTCGCCCGGGTGGCGGTCAACAACCCGGCCAATCTGATGAAAGCCAAAAAGGCGATCCGGAAGGCCTTCCAGATGCAGATCGATGGGATGGGATTCTCCTTCGTAGAGGTTCTGATGTCCTGCCCCACCAACTGGGGGCTCTCTTCCCTTGAGGCCAACAGACGCGTTGAAGAACAGATGATCCCTTACTTCCCCCTTGGGATCTTGAAAGAGAGGAAGATGGCCGATTACTTATGAAATTCGAAGGAGGAACTCTGATTTTCGGTTTTTGGGTTCAACGATGGACACCCAACCCTTCTATTACGATGTGATTGTGGCGGGGTTCGGCGGCCAGGGAGTCTTGGCGATCGGTAACCTCATCGCTTATGCGGCCATGCGAGAGGGCAGGCACGTCACCTACCTTCCCACCTACGGGGTCGAGATGAGGGGGGGGACGGCGAATTGCACGGTGGTCATCTCCTCCAGGGAGATCGGCTCTCCCATCGTCCAGCGTCCCCATGCGGTCATCTCCATGAACCTGCCCTCCCTTCTCAAATATGGGCTGAGGGTGTTGCCCAATGGATTATTGATGGTTAACTCCTCCCTGGTCGATCTCAAAGAGGTCACCCGCACCGATGTCGATCTGCTGGCCGTTCCGGTCAACGATATCGCCAACCAGAATGGCTTTACGAAGATGGCCAACATGATCGCCCTCGGCGCCTTCCTCGCCAAGACCGGGTTGGTCAAGATGTCATCCGTCTTCGAATCGCTCGAAAAGGTCTTTGACGAACGGTACCATAGTCTCATCCCAGCCAATATCAAGGCGATCCAGATCGGTGCCGAATATGTGAAAAAGGAGCTGCCCCCCACGGGATAGCGGGCCGGCTTTCCGGCCTGCGCCGAGGGGAAGGTTCTCTTTGGTCGAGGGGGAGGATATGGAGGAAGAAAGAAGGGAGCCCGAAGAGGTCCGGGTTGGGGAGAAGATCAAAGAGCTGAGGGAGAGGAAGGGGCTTTCCTTAAAGGATTTGGCCGACCTGACGGGTTTCTCAACGGCCCTCCTTTCCCAGATGGAAAACCACCTGGTCTCACCCTCCCTCGGAACCCTCATCAAACTGGCCTCGGCCCTGGGGGTCAGAGTCGGGGACTTCTGGGGGGAGACGAAGGGGGAACCCTTCACGATCGTGAGAAAGGACGAGCGCAAAAAGGTCTCCCGCTTCGCCTCCAAGGACGGGGTCAAGTATGGCTATTCCTATGAATCCCTCGGATTTGACAAGAAAGACCGGCACATGGAGCCCTTCATCGTGACCCTCGAACCCGCAACCGTGCCCACGACCAAGACCTCGGTCCATGAGGGGGAGGAATTCATCTTCGTCCTCGAAGGGGAGATGGAGGTCATCCTTGGAAATCACACGGACGTTCTCTACCCCGGAGATTCGATCTATTATGACTCTACGATCCCCCACAGGGTTCAGTGTCACCAGAACAAGATCACCAAGATTTTAGCCGTGCTCTATACTTCGGCCACTTAGTCCCCTCTCCCGGCCCTCGTCACAGAGGGGAGGATCTGTTTTCGAAGGCGGTTTTTCGGATTCCATGAATCGATGCTTCACCCCGATCTTCCTTCTCTTCCTCTTGGTCTTGGCCGTGGGGCCGGGGCTGGCCTCCTCTCAGGACCCCCTCAAGGTGGGGGCGATGATCCCCTTTGCGGGCCGTTGGGGCGATTCTGGAAGAGAGTTCGCCAGGGGGCTTCTCGATGCCAGCAAGTGGATCAACCAGAAAGGGGGCATCTACGGGAAAAAACTGGAAATCCTCTTGATCGACGACTCCTCCCACCCGGCCGAGTTCCTCGCCGCCTTTCGAAAATTGAACGAGGCCGATCGGGTTTCGATGCTCTACCTGTATTCCCCTGAGACGGGATGGGCCCTTCTTCCCCACCTCCATTACCACCGGCTTCCCACGCTGACGAGCTCCTTCCCGCTCCAACTCGCCGATTCCACGAAGATCGCCTACCTCTTTTCGACCTTGCCCACCCCCCTTGACCTCGCCAAGATCGCTATGAAATTCATCTCGGACCGATCCGACCTCAAAATGAGGAGGCCAAAGGTCACCTTCGTGATGTTCTCCGATCCGACCGTCCAATACTTCCTCGATGGGGCCAAGGCCTATGCGAAGGGACTGGGCCTGGAGATCGGCCCGGATCTCTTCGTTCCGGACCTCCCCTCTCTGAGATCTTCGGCCCTCTATCCTCCGCTTCTCACCTTTCAACCGGACTTTGCCTACCTCCACATGACCCCCAAGGAGGCCTTCCTCTTTCTTCAGGAGGTCAAGAGATCCGAGCTGAAAACGCGTTGGATCTGCAGCATGAGGGCCTTCGATGAAACGCTCTCCCCGATCGACGGAATCCTGGGCGTCCAGCCCATCGCCCCTTTTGGAGAAGAGGTCCCCGGGATGGCCGAGATCAAAGAGGCCCATCAGAAATGGCATCCCTACGACACCCATACCCTTGCCTATGTGGAGGGTTGGGCGACCGCAAAAGTCATGGCCGAAGGGCTCGGCCGATCCCTCCAGGGACAAGGGCTTCAGAGGGAGAAGGTGAGGCTCGCCTTGGAGGGATTTCAGAACGTCGTCTTCGGCGGCCTCATTCCTCCCATCACCTATACGGCCAGGGACCATCGGCCCAGTGTGGAATCCCGGATCTTCATCGTCAGGGAGGAAAAGCTCCTCCGACATTCGGGCTTTCTTTCGGTCGGAAGGTAGGCCTTCTTCTCCTTGACCGACCCGAGGGAACGTGATACATTTCCAGGCGTGAATCTCCACGAAATCCTGAGTAAATATCGAAACCGGATGGTGGAGGAATGGGTCCATCGCCTCCACACGGAGGTGAGCGACCGCTATCGGGGCCGACCCCTCGATGAGCTCTTCTATACCGTCTCCATGGCCAACGAGGCAAACTTCGCCGTCCTCATCCACAGTGACTTTTCAAAAATCAATCAACACATCCAGTTTATCACCAACCTGAGGTTGGAGGGAGGGTTCTCTCTCTCTGAGGTCCAGAACGCCTACGAGCTCTACCGCACCGTCCTCCTCCCGATCCTCCCCAATGAATTGGATGGGAAAGACCTCCATCATGCCCTCAAACGGTTGAACGAGACGCTCTTCTACACCATCACCAAGTTCAGCAACTACTTCCAGGCGCTCCACGAAAAACACCTCCGGGAGTATGCCAAGAACCTGGAGGGAGAGGTGGAGAATCGGACAAGGCAGCTGGCCGAGTCCGAATCGAAATACCGGGTCCTCGTGGAAGAGATCAATGACGGATATTTTGTCAATCAGAAGGGTCGGATCGTCTTTGCCAACCCCGCCTTCTGCGATCTCCATGGCTATACCTATGAGGAGATGTTAGGGAAACCCTACGAGGAACTCATCGCCCCCGAATCGCTCCCCTTCGTCCGGAGGCTTTACGAAGACCGGATGGCCGGGGTCGATACGAAGGATCTTTATATCTATTTTCGTCGCCACAAAAATGGCAGCCTCTTCCCCACGGAAAACAAGGTGAAACGGATCCTCTTTCAGGGGGAGGTGGCCATCGCAGGGATCTGCCGGGATATCACCGAGAGGATCGAGGCGGAAAAACGGATGCGGGAGTCGGAACGGCTCGCCCACATCGGCCAACTCACCACCTCTCTGGCCCACGAGATCCGCAATCCCCTCTCGTCGGTGAAGATGAACAGCCAGATCATCTTGAAGAACATGGCCTTCGACGGAAACGACAAGAGGCGGATGGAGATCATCGTCCACGAGATCTCGAGGTTGGAGAGGATCCTCGACGAAATGCTCGATTTCGCACGGCCCATCAAGTTGAAACTCGAACCCGTTCGCCTCCCTTCCATCCTGGAAAGCTCCCTCGAAATCATGGAGGCCAAGATCAAGGAGAAGGGGCTTCTCGTCCAAAAACGATGGGATGAGGATCTGCCCCCTCTGCCCTTGGATCCCGAGAAGATGGTTCAGGCCCTCTTCAACGTCCTTTTGAACGCGGTGGAAGCCGTTCCGGAAGGAGGCTGGATCGAGGTCGTGGCCCACCCCACCGAACCAGAGGGGTCCTTCGTCCAGATCGAGGTGAACGACAACGGCCCGGGGATCTGTCCCGAGGACCTCCCCTTCATCTTCGATCCCTTCTTCAGCAAAAAGAAGAAGGGAACCGGTCTCGGCCTGTGGAATGTCAAAAAGATTATGGAGGCTCACGGAGGGTCGGCTGTCGTGGTCCCCCGATCCCCTCATGGGACGAGCGTTCGGCTCCACCTCCCCGTCCTCCCGGCGAGGAGACAGCCATGATGGAAAAGAGAATCCTGATCATCGACGATGAGCGCCCCCTTCTGGAGACCCTCGATATGTTCCTCTCCGAAAAAGGGTACAGGGTCCGATGTGCGCCGGATGCCATGGAGGGGTTGCAGCAGTGTTCCCTCTTCGACCCCCATGTGATCATTCTCGATATTCGCCTTCCGGACATGAACGGTCTGGACCTGCTTCGGGAGATGGTCCGGAAGGGGCGTAAAAATATCATCATCATCACCGCCTTCCACGACATGGATATCACCATCCAGGCGATGAAACTGGGGGCCTTCGACTATATTCCGAAACCGATTGATGTGGAGGAGTTGGAACGGACCATCTACAAGGCCTTCAAGGCCACCCTCCTCTCCGAGGAAGGTCAGGCCCTTCAGGTCGGCCCCCCGATCTCCTTTGAGGAAGGAAAGATCGTCGGCAAAAGCAAGGCCATGAAGGACATCTTCAAGGCCATCGGCGTCCTCTCCGAAAACCGGGTGACCGTGCTCATCTATGGCGAAACAGGAACCGGCAAAGAGCTGATCGCACGAGCCATCCACTGCAACAGTCCTTACCGAGACCATCCCTTTCAGGCGATCAACTGTTCAACGATTGTCGGACCCCTCCTCGAGAGCGAACTCTTCGGCCATGAGAAAGGAGCCTTCACCGGGGCCTCCAGCTTGAAGAGGGGGAAATTTGAGCTGGCCGGCCAAGGGACCATCTTTCTCGATGAGGTGGAGGAGATCCCCCTGGAGCTCCAGGCGAAACTGCTGAGGTTCCTCCAGGAAAAGGAGTTCGAACGGTTGGGAGGAGAAAAGAGAATCCGATCCCACGCCAGGGTGATCGCGGCCACCAACCAAGACCTTGGTGAAATGGTGGAAAAGGGGACGTTCAGGGAGGACCTTTATTACCGGCTCAAGGTGGCCACCATCAAGGTCCCGCCCTTGAGGGAGCGGAAGTCGGACCTCCCCCTTTTGGTGGAACATTTCTTGAAAAAGATCAACCGAGAATTGCGAAAACAGATCAAACAGGTCGAAGGAGAAGCCCTCCGAAAGATGATGGATTATGACTGGCCGGGAAATGTGAGGGAACTGGAGAACGTCCTCGTCCATGCGGCGATACAAACTCAGGGGGAGGTCATCCTCGAAGAATTCGTCACCCCTTTGCTGGGGCAGAAACCCACCCCTCAACCCAGACCCACCCCTGCCCTCCCAAAGGAAGTCAGCCTAAAAAGTCTCGAAAAGGATCTCATCATTAGGGTTCTCAACGAAACCCAGTGGCATTTCGGAAAAACCTGCGAGGTCCTCGGCATTTCGAGACCCACCCTCCGGCAAAAGCTCAGGATTTACAATCTCACCAACGAACCCCGGATGAATTCCAAAGGCCACGGTTGATTGAAAAATTTTTTCAAAGGGTGGAAGAGCTTTTTCAACTCCAATGGGGCCGGCAGACCCGGGTTTGCCCCCCAATCCATCGACTTCCTTTCCGTTTCGACTTAAGCGATCAGCGGCATACTTGTTGCAATCCCTTAAACACCTTGGATGAGCTTCAACGGATGAGCTTCAACCCAAGCCCCCGAGGCGGCCTTCTTGACAAGGGAGGTCTCCTCTCGTATAGTGAAGAAAAGAAGGTGAACGTCCGTTAACCACCTAAAAAAGGGGTTTCTTTCACCATAGGAAGGCAAGGGGGGATAAAACAAGGATTGAAAGGAGGTCGTTATGAAAAAAGGATGGTGTTGTCTCTTGGCTTGTCTCGCCCTCTTACTCACATCTTCCCTTTCTCACGCCCAGAAACCCATCGTCTTAGGCGCTCCTCTTCCGGTAGCCTTTCTCTATGGCTGGACCGCGGAGAAGGGATTGAGATTGGCCGTCGAGGAGATCAATGCGGCCGGTGGCGTTACGGTGGGAAAGGAAAAGAGGCCATTCAAACTGGAGGTGATGGACACCCGAGACCTTGAGCCAGTCGTGCCCGTCAGCGATGCCCTCCTGGTCGTCGAGAAACTCATCCTTGAAAAGAACGCCGATTTCATCGTCGGTGGCCCGGCTCGTTCAGAGGCCGCCCTGGCCGCCATGGACCTGCTGGCGAAGTATAAGAAAGTGTCGATCCTCTCCACCGGTGCCCTTACCCCGGCCTATCACAAAAGGGTCGGTGACGAGTACGATAAATTCAAATACTGCTTCAGGATCTCCGGGGAGGTGGGTTGGCTCGTGACCGGCGAGTTCATCCCGAAATTGACCGCGATCAAAGAAAAGCACGGCTTGAACCGCCTCTTCATCATGGTTCAGGACGTGGCCCATGCCAGGGCAACCGGCGATCTCACGGCGAAGCTGGCCGGTGAAAAAGGGTGGGAGGTCGTTGGCAGGGAGATCTATCCCACCGGCACCACGGACTTCTCGGTCGGGTTGCTCAAGGCGAGACGGGAGAATGTCCAGGTCATCCTCATCGTCATGGACATGCCGGAAAGCTCGGTATTGCTCAAACAATGGTTCGATCTGAAGATCCCGGCCCTTCCCTTCGGGACGATCATCGCGGCGGCGGAGCAGCCCGGCTTCTGGAAGGCCACCGAAGGCAAGGGAGAGTTCTGCATGGCCAGCGTGGTGAACGCAGGCAATGCCCCCTCCAATGCGACGCCTTGGACCATGAAATTTGTCGAAGCCTACACCAAAAAATATGGATTGGAGCCCGAAGGATACGGGGCCTCCTCCAGCTATATGGTCCCCTATGTGTTGAAAGACGCCATCGAAAGGGCGGGATCCCTCAAATCGGACGATATCGTTGCCGCCCTCGAGAAGACCGATCTGGAAGGAGTTTACGGTCGAATCCGATTCAATCCTAAAAATCATCAGGTCATCCCCAGTGTGGACCCTAAGGAAGGCGCGGTGGGGACGATCTTCCAGTGGCAGGCCGGCAAAAGGGTGGTGGTCTTTCCGCCCAAGATCGCCATGGGCGAGATCAAGCTCCCCCCCTGGATGAAGAAATAAGGGCGATCTTCCATGGACATCCTGGTTTACGGCATCATCAATAGCGTCTCCCTGGCGCTGATGGCCATTGGATTCACCTTCGTCTACGGCATCAGCCGTCTGCCCAACTTCGCCCACGGGGCCCTCTATGTGATCACCGGCTTCCTCGTCTGGAGCCTGGTCCATCTGCTCAAATTGAATTACATCCTCTCCATCCTTCTGGCCCTGTGCCTCATGGGCCTCGTGGGAGCTGCTATCTATCGGTTCGTCTTGATCCGGGTGAGGGGGATGGCCACCTCCGAAATCATCGCCACCTATGCCCTGGGGCTGGCTATCCTCGAATTTCTGCGCTGGAGGGGATTCAAGGGGATGACCTATACGCTTCCGGTCTTCATCGAAGGCAGCGTGACCATTGGCGCCATTCCCGTCGATCTTCAGCGCCTCCTCATCATCGGGATCGGGATCGTCGTCGTCGGCCTGATGTGGCTTTTCACCCACTTCAACCGGACCGGCCTGGCGCTGAGGGGGATGGCCCAAGATGAACATGCCGCCATGATGCTCGGGATCGATTCAGACCGAATGGCGGTGATCGCCATGGCCTTGGGATCGATCCTCTCCGGGATCGCGGCCATCACCCTCCTCCCCCTTGGAAACATCGTCGTGGAGGCCGGATACAATGTGTTGATCCTCTCGATCGCCGTCTGTATCGTGGGAGGCCTGGGCAGTTGGGTCGGGGCCATCCTGGCCGCCTTCATGATCGGATTTCTCCAGATCATCACCGTGGCCTATATCCAGTCCCATTTCCATATGGTGGTGGCCATCTTGGCGATCATCATCACGTTGATCATCAGACCCTCCGGGTTCTTCGGAAAGCAGAAGGAGCTGGAGGAACGGGTCTAAACCCTTTGACCGTCCAGAAGTCGAACGAAAAACCACAAAGGGAACTGCAAGGGTGATGGAGAGACGGAAGGAGAGATTAGATAGGGGAATCAAAGTCCGGACCGAGGGCATCTACGCCATCTCTTCCCTGGGGGAGATCAGTTATTTGGTCTTGCCGAGGCTGGCCTTGATCGTCGGCATCCTTCTCCTCCCGCTCTTGATGCCCTCCCTATACTGGAACCGGGTGATCTCCATCGTGGGGATCTATGGACTTTTGGCCCTGGGCTTCGACTTTCTGGCCCACTATGTGGGGCTGGTGTCATTGGGAGGCTCCCTGTTCATCGGGGTGGGAGGATACCTTGCGGCCATTTTAAACAAATCGCTCGGCCTCCCTCCGCTGGTCACCCTTCCCCTGGCTACCCTCCTCGGAGCGGTGCTCTGCACCCTTCTGATCCTCCCTGCCCTCCCCCTGCGGGGCGTCTACTTTGCGATCGTCACCCTTATGTATCCCCTCATCATCTTCAGGATCATCGAGGCCCTCAACATCCTGGGGGGCACGGACGGGATCCTTGGCGTGGCCAGTTTCCCCAACCCCTGGTTAGAACAGTATCTCATCCTGATCGTGGTGATCGTCGCCCTCTTCGGATTGAGACGCCTGGTGAACGAGGACATCGGTCTGGTCTTTCGTGGGATCAAAGACAACGATCAGGCGGTCAGGGCCTCGGGGCTGAGCATCACCTATTACAAGGCGGTGGCCGTCTTCATCACCTCCGTCTTGGGCTGTTTCGGAGGCGCTTACTTCGTCCATATCTACATGGTGGCCGGAATCTCCCTGTTCGCCCTCGACTACTCGGTCATTCCCATCGCCGCGACGGTCATCGGCGGAGGAGGGACCCTGGTGGGTCCCCTTTTGGGGTGCTTCATCCTCGTTCCCATCTCCGAACTCCTCCGCGCCTTCGGCACCCTCCGGATCGTCTTCTATTCCGTCATCCTGCTGGCCTTCATCCTGTTCCGGAGCGAGGGGTTCATGGTCTATGCGCAGCGGAAGTACCATCAATTCGAGAGGTGGGTCAAGGTATGAACGGTGAGCCGATCCTTCAGGTCACCAAGGTGTCGAAGTCCTTCGGCGGCATCCAGGCCGTGAGGGAGGTCAGCTTTCAAGTCCAGCCGGGAGAGGTTTTCGGGATCATCGGTCCCAATGGCTCCGGAAAGACGACCCTCATCAACTGCATCACCGGGTTCATCAAAATGGATTCTGGAAGGGTCCTCTTTAAAGGAAAGGACATCACCAATCGAGCGCCCGAAAAGATCGCCAATCTCGGTCTGACCCGGACCTTCCAGATCATGAGGCCTTACTATAGCCTCCCGGCTTATAAAAATTTGATCATCCCCCTCTTCTCCCCGAGGGCCCGGAAGACGGGGGGATGGCGGGGAGGCGGTAAACTCGGGGATCGGGCCACGGTCAGCATCGACATCCTCGAAGAGATCGGATTCGAAAGGGACTCCTTCGTCCCGTATAAGCTGGCCTCCAACCTCCCCACGGGGTATCTCAAACGGCTCGAGCTGGCCCGATGCCTCGCCCTGAAGCCCGATCTCATCCTCTGTGACGAGGTCTTCTCGGGGCTCAGCATGAGCGAAATCGCCAGCATGGTCCCCTTGATCGAAAAGTTGCAGATGGATGGGATCACCCTCGTGATGATCGAGCACCGCTTGCGAGAGCTCTTTCGGGTGGCCAACCGGGTCATGGTCCTCAACTTCGGGGAGAAGTTGACCGAAGGGGTGCCGGATGAGGTGATGGCCGACGAAAGGGTGAAAGAGGCCTATTTAGGTTCGGAAAAACTCCTCGATTATAAGTTCGAGGCCTGATCGAAACCCATGAAAGAAGAACTGGTCTTTACCCAATTCGAAAGGATCTGCGAGAAGTACCCCGACCGGGTCGCGGTCATCTATTTGGGTGAAAAATATACCTACGCCCGGCTGAGGGATCTGATCGATCGATTCGCCACCGCCCTCCACCGTTTGAACGTTCGCAAGGGCGACAAGGTCCTCCTCTATCTCTCCAACTCGGTTCAATGGGTCATCTCCTTTTTCGGAATCCAGAAGATCGGCGCGGTGGCTGTCCCGGTGGCCCCCATCTACACCTCTTACGAAATCGAATACATGATCAACGATTCGGGCGCCGAGACGATCGTCTGCCTCGATACCAACTTCGGTTACGTCCAGGACATCTTCCCGAAGACCGGCCTAAAAAGGATCATCGTCACCAACCTGGCTGACCTCCTCCCCTTCTATAAACGGGCCGTGGGATATCTGTTCGACAAGATCCCAAAAGGGATCGTAAAAAAGGGCCCCCATGTCTACTCCTTCACAGATCTGCTCAGGCAACGGCCAGAGAGATTGAGGGTCGAGATCGACCCCTGGACCGACCTCTCCTACATCCTCTATACCGGAGGGACGACGGGCTTTCCGAAAGGGGTCCCCGGAAACCACATGGGGATGGTCTCCTACGTGAGGGATATCATGGAGGATGTGGTGGGAGGCTATATCGAGGAGGGCAAGGATACGTACATCGCCATCAATCCCCTCTTTCACATCATGGCCCTGGGACTCTTCGTCGCCATCGGCCTCAATTACGGCAATACGACGGTCATCATGCCCGTCCCCCAGGTCGACTCCATCCTGAAGGCCATCGAAAGATACCGGGTCCGGTGGTTCCTCGGAGTCCCGGCCCTCTACCGGATGATCCTCGAAAACGACCGGTTGAACCAATACGACCTGAGCTCCCTGAAATACTGCTATTGCGGCGGGGATGTGCTTCCCATCGAGGTCTTCAAAAGGTGGAAGGAACTGCTGGGCATCTCCATCTACCAGGTCTACGGATCCACTGAGGCGGGCCACGTCACCTACAGCCGTCTCGACCGGGAGCCGGAACTCTCCTCGATCGGGCAACCCCTCAAAACGAGACAATGCAAGGTGGTCGACCCCGACACGCTCGAGCCCCTTCCCGTGGGAGAGGTGGGCGAGCTCCTGGTCACCTCCGACTATACGCTGAAGTATTACTGGAACAAGCCCGAGGAGACGAGCCGTGCTTACGTCAATCTCGATGGCCAGGTCTATTATCGAATGGGCGATTATGTCCGGCTCGGAGAGGATGGAAACATCTACTATGTGGAGCGCTCCGCCGATGTGATCAAGCATAAGGCCTACCGGGTCTCGGCCTCGGAGATCGAGGCGGTCCTCCAGGATCACCCCACGGTCATCGGTGCCTGTGTGGTCGGGGTCCCCGATCCGAAGGTCGGCGAGCGGATCAAGGCGATCGTCGTCCTCAAAGAAGATGCCAGGGGCGTGGACGCCTCGGAATTGATTCGGTGGTGTCGGGAGCGTTTGGCCCCCTATAAGGTGCCTCAGTATATCGAATTCAGGGACATGTTGCCCAAATCGAAGGTCGGGAAGCTCCTGAGACGGGAGATCCGGAGCGAAGAAAGACGGAAGATCGCCCAGGAGAAAACCAAAGGGTAAGAACGGGGAGGGTCGAAGTGCTGGACGTCAGAAACCTCATGGTCTTTTACGAAAATGCCCTCGCCATTAACAACATCAACCTAAAATGCGAGGCCGCAAAAGTGACGGGCATTTTCGGGGCCAATAGCGCGGGAAAATCGACCCTGATGTATACCATTTCGGGGATCATCCTCGACGTCAAGAAGAAAGAGGAGATGAGGGGCGGGGAGCGGATCACCCTCCTCGGTAATATCCTATTCGAGGGGGCGGACATCACCTGGATGAAACCGAGCGAACGCGCCAAAAGGGGGATCATCCTCTGCCCCGAGAGGCGGCGGATCTTTGCCGAGAGCACCGCCCTCGAAAACCTCAAGATCGGCGCCTATCTGGCTTCCAAAACCCAGGCCAGAAAGACCCTCGAATACGTCTTTTCGATCTTTCCCCCCTTGGTAAAGCTGAAAAGGAGAGAAGGGGGGTTCCTCAGCGGCGGAGAACAACAGATGCTGGCCATCGGAAGGGCTTTGATGGCCCAACCCAAACTGCTTCTCCTCGACGAACCCCTGTTGGGTCTGAGCCCTCTGATGGAGGTGATGCTCGCCAGGGCCATCCATGACATCAATGTCCAGACCGGGATCACCATCCTGATTTCGGAACAGTATGCCCGTCCCGTTCTCCCCATCGTCCACTACGGGTACATCCTTGAAAATGGAGGGGCGGTGCTGGAAGGGAGCTCCAAGGACTTGATGGAGAACCCGGACGTAAAGTCCGCTTACTTCGGAATATAAAACCGAAAAAGGAAGGAGCATGCATGGACCTCTTTACGGCGATCAAAGAGAGACGGAGCTGCCGAAACTTCTTGCCCGACCCTATAGACGATCCCACCCTTGAAAGGCTTTTGGAGGCCGCCATCTGGGCCCCCTCGCCCCTCAACAGCCAGCCCTGGGAATTCATCGTGATCACCAGTCCTGAGATCAAAGAGAAGATCTTCGCGGAAGGCGAGAGGTGCCGTCAATGGGCCCTTGAAAAGAGCGGCTGGAAGTGGTTGGGGTCCTACACCCTCGACTTCTTAAAAACCGTCCCCGCCCTCATCGCGGTCGTGGGAGATCCCAAGAAGTCAGGCGTCGACCTCTTCATGGAGGAGGGCCCGATGGGATATCAGGCCGCCTGCGCCGCAGCCATCCAGAACCTCCATCTGGCTGCCCACGGCCTCGGCCTAAGCAGCCTCTGGTTCACCCTCTTCGACAAAAAGGCCATGAGGGAGATCCTTCGCATCCCTGCCGAAAAAGTCCCCCTCGCACTGATCTGCATCGGAAAACCCGCAAGCCCCCCTGCTCCAACTCCCCGTAAAGAGCTCAGGGAGAAAGTCACCTTCCTCCGCTGATCTCGTTTGGGATGGGGTAAGGAGACCGAGCCCAACCCCCGGCAAAAATGGGTCTTTCGGGCCTCGGGAAAACTATATTGTAGCTATTTCTTAACTTCTTTAACCCTCCGTTCTTCCAAGAGATTTCCTCCCTCCAAGAGAACCTTTTCACATTTAACGTAAACTGGAATTTTTTTCTTGACAAAAAGATGGCGTTCTGATAATAGAAGGGTCACGATTTTTCTGGGTGGGCTTTTCGATTCCTTTCCAGCCCTTCTGTCCGCATCGAACAGACAAATGGAGGGCGCCCGGTGCGCCCCGATGGAGAGGCTGAGCCAAATCCCGATGAAGGAAAAAACCTCGATTCCTTCCCTTTGGCAAAGCAAGCCCCCTCTACCCTCATCTCCCTGCCTTAGGCTATCCAGGCAAGTCAGCCGGAATCCCTATTCAAAAGGAGGGCTTCATGGTCGTAACCAATGAGACCCAGCTCAAGGTGGAAAATATCCATATGGCCTTCGGAGGCGTCCAGGCCTTGCTCGGGGTCAGTTTCGAAGTGAAAAAGGGCGAGATCTTCTCCATCATCGGCCCCAATGGCGCCGGGAAAACGGTCCTTCTCAACTGTATCAACGGGCTCTACAAACCGCAGAAAGGGAAGATCTTCTTCGAGGGAAAGGACATCAGCACCTTAAAACCCTACCAGAGGGCGGAACTGGGGATTTCGAGGACCTTCCAGAAACTGGAGCTATTCAGGGGGGCCACGGTCCTCGATAACATCCGCCTCGGGCGCCATATCCATCTGAAATCGGGTCTTCTCAGCAGCGCCCTCTACATAGGGAAGACCGCGAGAGAAGAGATCGAACATCGGGATTTCATCGAAAGGGAGATCATCGACCTGCTCGAGATCGAACACATCCGACACAAGATCGTCGGGATGCTCCCCTACGGGCTTCAAAAGAGGGTGGAGTTGGCAAGGGCCTTGGCCCTCAATCCAAAGATGATCCTCCTCGATGAGCCCCTTGCCGGCCTCAACCTGGAGGAGGTCGAGGATATGGCCCGGTTCATCCTCGACATCAATGAAGAAGAGCGATGGCAGACGACCTGTGTGCTGGTCGAACACGACATGGGGGTCGTCATGGACATCTCCCACCGGGTCATGGCCCTCAACTTTGGAGAGAAGATCGCAGAGGGTCCCCCCCCCGAGGTCCAGAAGAACCCCAGCGTCATCAAAGCCTATTTAGGAGAGGCGGAGGATCTCTATGTCACAAGACGTTAAACACAGAGAGGTGCCCATCACCAAAGATTTGACCATTCCCAAGCTCTGGCTGGCTGCGGCGAAGAAGTACTGGGACAAGAAGGTCGCGATGCGCGAGAAGGAGTTCGGCATCTGGGTCCCCATCACCTGGAAGCAGTACTATGAGAACGTCAAGAGGATCGCCCTCGGGATGGTCTCCCTGGGGCTCGAGCGAAACGACAAGGTGGCCATGATCGGAGACAACCGACCCGAGGCCCTCTGGGCCGAGATGGCGGCCATGTGCGTGGGAGGCGTCGGCGTCTGGCTCTTTCAAGATTCGCTCATAGATGAGGTCCAGTATATCATCGACCACTCCGATGCCAAACTGATGGTGGGCGAAGGACAGGAGGAGGTCGACAAATATCTCATGATCAAGGAGAAGTGCCCCAAGCTGAAGAAGATGATCTGGGACGATCCCAAAGGCATGAGAGGATACGACGAGCCCACCTTGATGAGCCTCAAGGAGTTGATGAAAATCGGCGAGGACCTGGATAAAAAAGAGCCCGGCCTCTTCGAGGATTTGATCTCGAAGGGGAAGGGAGACGATATCTGCCTCCTCTTCTATACCTCCGGAACGACGGCCCTGCCCAAGGGGGCTCTCCTCACCCATTACAACATGCTCACCATGGGCCGAAACCTCATGCGGGTCGATCCCTACTTCGAGACCGATGACTTCGTCTCCTATCTTCCCTTCGCTTGGATCGGCGAGCAGATGATGTCGATCTCTTGCGGGATCCAGGCCGGGTTCACGCTCAACTTCCCGGAGGAACCGGAGACGGCCCAAGAAAATATCCGCGAGATCGGCCCCCAGGTGATGTTCGCGCCCCCCCGGATCTATGAGCAGATGGTCCGAAATGTTCAGGTGAAATATCTTGACTCCACCTGGGCCAAGCGGAAGGCCTATGAGCTGGCGATGAAGATCGGATACCACGTGGCGGAGCTGAAGTTTTCCAAAAAACCGGTCCCCTTCCAGTGGAAGGCCCTCAACTACCTGGCCTATCTCGGGGTTCATAAAAAATTGAAGGATCACCTCGGCCTCTCGAGGATCAGGTATACCTACACCGGTGGGGCCGCCATGGGTCCCGACCATTTCAGGTTCTTCCACGCCCTCGGAGTCAACCTGAAGCAGATCTATGGACAGACCGAAATTGCCGGCATCTCCGTTCTTCATCGAGACGGCGATATCAAATTCGATACGGTGGGCAAACCCATCCCCGAAACCGAGGTGAAGATCACGCCCGATGGGGAGATCATCTCCAAGAGCCCCTCCGTCTTCCAGGGATACTATAAGATGCCCGAGGAGACCGCCAAGGCCTTGAGGGAGGGATGGCTCCACTCGGGCGATACCGGCTTTATCGATTCCGATGGCCACCTGGTCGTCTTCGATCGGACCAAGGACGTGATGGTGTTGAGCGACGGGACGAAGTTTGCGCCCCAGTACCTGGAGACCCGGTTGAAATTCAGCCCCTATATCAAGGATGTCTGGGCGATCGGGGATAAGAAGCCCTACGTCACGGCCGTCATCTGCATCGATTATAACGTGGTGGGCAAATGGGCGGAGGATCGAAACATCGCCTACACCAGCTACCCGGAACTCTCTCAGATCCAGGAGGTCTATGAACTGATCAAAAAAGAGATCGTCAAGATGAACCGAGACCTCCCCCCAGTCGCCCGGGTGAAGAAGTTCGTCAACCTTTTTAAGGAATTCGATGCGGACGATGACGAATTGACCCGAACCCGAAAATTGAGGAGGGCCTTTGTGGAAGAGCGTTATCGGGACATCGTCAACGGTCTCTACTCGGACGTGAAAAGCGTCCACATGGACACCAACATCACCTATGAGGACGGAAGGGTGGTCCATATCAAGGCCGACATGAAAGTCATGGAGGTCCCTCAATGATCTGATCGAGGAGGTCCTATGGAGATCTTTTTACAGCTATTAATCACGGGGATCTTGGTCGGAAGCATCTACGCTTTGGTGGCCCTCGGCTGGACGCTCATCTATAAATGCTCAGGCGTCCTCAACCTGGCCATGGGAGAGCTCACCCTCATCGGCGCCTATGTCTGCCTCACCTTATATCACTTGGGCATTCCCTTCATCCTCGCCCTGTTGATCACCTTAGCCATCGGCTTCATCCTCGGCATCCTGACCGAGGTCTTATTCCTCAGGCCCATGGTGGGAGAGCCTGTGCTCGCGGTCATCATGGTGACGGTCGGGCTGGCCTTCTTCTTCAGAGGCCTGGTCATGCTCATCTGGGGGACCGACACCGTGGTTTTCTCCCCCCCCGTCTTTCCGATGGAGCCCCTCAAAATCGGGAGGATCGTCATCGGCCAGGTCTTCCTTTGGGCCTTCATCGCCTCCGTCATCCTCATGATCGCCTTCGTCTCCTTCTTTAAATTCACGAAGTGGGGCCTCTCCATGCAGGCCACGGCAGACGACGAAATGGCCGCCCTCTCTCTGGGGGTAAACGCAAAGGTGGTCTATGCCCTGGCCTGGGCTATCGCCTTCATGGCGGCTGGCGTGGGAGGCACCCTGCTGGGAAATATCAATGGTCTCAATATCTCGGTTGGGTACCTCGGCTTGCTGGTCTTGCCGGCCGTCGTTCTGGGAGGATTGAACTCGGTCCCGGGCGCGATCGTGGGCGGCCTCATCATCGGGGTCCTCCAGAACCTGGCCGATGGCTACCTGAGCCGTTACACCCCGGGCGGGGTCAAAGATGTCTTCCCTTTTGCGGTCATGGTGATCATCCTCCTCTTCAAGCCTTACGGCCTGTGGGGATGGGTGAGGATCGAACGAGTCTAAAACATCACACCCCCTCCCCTTCCCTCCCCTCTCCCGGGGAAAAGGAAGGGTGGGCGGAGGAGGTTCCTTATGAATTATCGTCCCTGCGGTGTCTACCATCAACATTATCGTCAGGACCATGCCTGGTGGCAGACCAAATTCGTCTGGGGGAAGATGATCCTGCTCTTTGTCAGCATCTTCTTCCTTTTCCCCCAATTCGCCAGTATGTACCTCATCTCCATCGCAAATGTCGTGGGCTATACCATCCTCTCGGCTATGGGGGTCCAACTCCTCATCGGGTATTGCGGACAGGTCACCCTCGGCCATGCGGCCTTCCTTGCGACCGGCGCCTATACCTGCACCCTCCTGATGCTTCAGCTCAACGTCCCTTACCCCATTGCCATGGTGATCGGCGGCCTCGTTGGAGGTCTGTGGTGTGTCCTCTTTGGGCTTCCCTCCGCCAGGGTCAAGGGATTTTATTTGATCATGACCACCATGGCCGCCCAGTTCCTCACGGTCGAATTCTTCATCACCCAGTACATCAGCCAGATCGGAGGAAGGGGCGTGGCCTTTTCGATCCCGCCCGGTACGGTGAAGATCGGGCCATGGGTGATCAAAGATGATAAAGATGTTTACTACCTGATGGCCATCCTGGTTGTCCTGCTCACCCTCGTCATGGCCAACCTGGTGCGGTCGAAAATCGGAAGGGCCTGGATCGCCATCCGCGACAACGATATTGCTGCGGAGACGATGGGCGTCAACATTGTCTACTATAAACTGTTGGCCTTCTTCGTGGCCGGGTTCTTCGGCGGAATAGCCGGCGCCTTCTGGGTCACCTCCCTGGCAGCCGTCAGCCCGGAGCACTTCCACTTCGGGTGGTCCCTCTGGCTGGTGGGGGTCATCCTCATCGGAGGCGTGGGAAGCATCCACGGGACAATCTTCGGCTCCCTGTTCATGACCCTCATCCCAGAAGCCCTCAAATTTTTCATCTTCATCCTGACGGAAAGCCCCTTTTTGGTGGGCCTGATGCCCTTCTTGCCTCACCTCCTTGAGAAATTTCTCTACGTGAAGGAGGCGGCCTTTGGCCTCGCCATCGCCCTCTTCCTCATCTATGAACCCAACGGTCTGGCATACCGATGGTGGCAGATCAAGAATTACTTTAATCTCTGGCCCTTCTCTTATTAACCAAAAGGGAGGTCCCTGAGGAGGCGAATCGCCCCAAAACATGTGGATCGGATCGATCACGAATTCCCCATCGCCCATCACGAATTAAAAAAGGAGGTGGTGCCCGTCAATGGATGGTGGGAGGTTCAAGTGGATGGTGGGAGGGATTTAATCGGACGTCATCTTTTTTTCGTACTTTTTCAAAGTCCTCATAGGAGGTGAAAGATGAAAAGGAAGATCGTGATAGGGTTGATTCTATTGCTGTGCCTCTTCGCCTCATGGGCCATCGCCCAGGAGGTGAGGTTGGGGGCCCTCCAGGATACCACCGGTGCGACTTCGGATGTGGGAAAGGACGAGGCCTTGGGAGTCCGCGAGGCGGTCCAATATTACAATGATAAAGGGGGGATCAACGGGAAGAAGATCCGTTTGTTTCAATACGACTACGGTTACCGAATCCCTGAGGCCATCACCACCTACAAGCGATTCAGGGACTACGACAAGGTGGTGATGGTGCTCGGGTGGGGCACCGGCGATACGGAGGCCCTTTCGCCGACTATCAATGCCGACAAGATGCCCTATCTCTCCAGTTCTTTCTCCGCCCATCTCTGCGACCCCAAAAAGACCCCTTATAACTTCGTCTACGGAACCGACTATTCGACCAATGCCCGGGGCGCCCTCCAGTACTGGTTCGACGAAGTCTGGAAAAAGGACCCCAAATGGAAGGAACTGAGAGAGAAAGGGGCGAAACCGAAGTTCGTCTGCTTTATCGATACCGCCTCTCCCTATGCCACCGCACCCATCAAGGCAATCAAAGATCAAGCCACTATATTGGGAATGGAAATCGGACCGGATCAGCACGTCGCCCTGACAGCCCTCGACACGAAGAGCCAGGTCATTGCGGCCAAGGGCTTCGGCGCCAACATCGTGTGGCATGGGAATACGACCATGTCTGTCTCGGCGGCCCTGAAGGATGCGATGGCCCTCGGTCTCGGAGCCGATCACATTATCAATAACTGGGGATTCGACGAAAACCTCCCCAAATTAGCGGGGCCTGCGGCCGAAGGGGCGATCGGGTTGGCCGCATGTTCCTTCTTCATCGAAGAATTTCCTGCGAAGAAGACCGTGGTCGAATATGCCAAGAAGCTCAACCCAGGCATCCCCCTCGAAAACCGTCTCATCCGGACGGTCCAGGGATGGCTGAAGGTGACCCTGGCTGTGGAAGCGATGACGAGGGCCGACAAGGCGGGAAAGTTGAACGGCCCGGGGATCAAAGAGGCCTTCGAAACCTTGAGGGATTGGCCGGGGTTGAAGCCCTTCGGCGGGCAACTCGTCACCCTCACCCCGGAAGATCACCGCTACAGTTCCATCGTGACGATCGGCCGGATTATCAAAGGAAAACCTCAGACGGTGGGGACCATCGACATGCGTGCCAAATATCCTGACCGATGGGCCGCCTGGTTGGGGTGGTAATCGGACCCGTTTCGCGGAGGAGGAGACGACTTGGAACAAAAATCGAACGACATCATCTTAAAGTTGAACAATATCGAAGTGATGTACCACGAGGTCATCCTGGTCTTGAAGGGGGTCTCGATCGAAGTGCCCCATGGAGGGATTGTCGCCCTCCTCGGGGCCAATGGAGCTGGAAAATCGACCACCCTCAAATCGATCTCGGGCCTTTTGAAGCATGAGGACGGGGAGGTCACCGACGGCTCCATCGAATTCATGGGAGAGAAGATCCACCATCTCTCCGCGGAGGAGATCTCCAAGCGGGGGATCTTCCAGATCATCGAAGGTCGAAGGGTCTTCGGTCACCTCACGGTGGAGGAGAACCTCCGCGTAGGGGCCCACCTTCGGGCCGGGGGGAGCGCCATGAGGGAGAGGCTCGAGATGGTCTATCACTATTTTCCAAGGCTGGTGGAGCGCCGAAATGTAATGGCGGGGTTCATCAGCGGAGGGGAGCAGCAGATGACCGTGATCGGGAGGGCCCTGATGGCCCAACCGAGGCTGATGCTTCTGGACGAACCCTCGATGGGGCTGGCTCCTCTCTTGATTAAAGAGATCTTTGAGATCATCTCGAAATTGAATAAAGACGAGAAGATCCCCCTCCTCCTGGTCGAGCAGAACGTGAAGCTGGCCCTCACCGTCGCTCCCTATGCCTACGTCCTCGAGAACGGAAGGCTGGTGATGCACGATACGTCAGAGAAGTTAAAGGAGAACCCGGATATTCGGGACTTTTACCTCGGCCTCTCAGACCTCGGCGAACGAAAGAGCTTCAGGCAGGTGAAACATTACAAGAGGAGAAAGAGATGGCTCACCTAAAAAGGAGGTTTCTATGCGAAAAATATCTGTGGTCCTGATGCTGATATTGGCCCTCTCGATGGGCTGTGCCGGCCTTCGACCCACCGATGAGGCTGGAAAACCGAAGGTCACCCTGGATCGTGTCGAAATCGCAAGCTATTTCCCGTGGGTCGATCTTCCCACGGCCACGCCCCTGGGGCTCGCCTTTGTCTTCAACATTGAGAACCCGAGCTCCTATAATATCATGCTCGACAACTTCAAATTCACGGTCTCCTTCGAGGCGGCTCCGGGAAAGTATATTGAAATCGCCACCCCAACCGTCTATGACCGGATCTACTTCCCGCCCAAGACGACCAGCCAGTATCGGGTGGTAAGCATCTTGAGCTCGGGCACGATCCGGTTGACCCTTCTCGTGGCCCAGGCTCCCAAGGTTCAGGAACTGAAGCTGAACCCGGCCGATCTCATCAAAGATTGGTATGCGAAGGTGGGCGATTTCAAGTTCGGGATCAAAATCCACGAAGGCATGGCCGTCTTCTCGACCGAGAAGGGAGATGTCTTCGTTCCTTTCGAAGGACACTTTCCCAAGAAGTGATTCCGTTGCCTTCAACGCCTCCTCCCTCCCCTCACCCGCTCCTCCTCCCGAAGGAGGGGGAGGGGGAAGAGGGGAGGGTTGGATGAGGCCGGCCCCGGTCGCCTCCGTTGCCTTAAGGAAGACCTCTTTAAGGTGCGATGGCAATCAGCCAAGGATTTGACCCTCGGTTGAAAATGTGATACAAAAAGTTCTAAATCGTATGAAAGGAGAAGGAGAGCATGAAGATTCAGTACAAGGGGTTCATGAGAGAAAAGATCCGGAGAAATCCCATCACCATCAGCCCCGATGCGAACTTCTTCGAAGCCCGTGCCCTGATCCATGAAAAGGGGATCCGGCATCTTCCGGTCGTCGACAAGGACGGGCAGCTCGTCGGCATTGTTACGGATCGGGACATCCGGGAAGCCGCCCCCTCCGATGCCACGCTCCTAAGCGTCCAGGAACTCAACTACCTTCTCGGAAAGTTGAAGGTGGCCTCCTTCATGACCCCCAAGGAAAAACTGATCACCATTACTCCCGACACCCTGATCGAAGAAGCGGTCAAGCTGATGAGGGACCACAAGATCGGGTGCCTCCCCGTGGTGGAAGAAGGAAAATTATACGGAATCTTCACCGAGACGGATGCCCTCGACCATCTGGTGGACATCTTCGGAACCAACCAGAAAGGAACCCGCCTGACCATCGCCTTCGAAGACAAGCCCGGGACGATGGCGAGCATCCTCGAAATTTTTAAGAAATTGAACATCAACATCATCAGCATCGTCACCCCCTCATTCATGGTGGACGGAAAGCGGATCGCCGCCATACGGATTCAGACCGAAGATTATCAAGAGGCGGTCAATCTCCTCGAGAAGGCCGGTTACGATGTCCTCTCCGTTGGAAAATGGCCCTCCGTATAGTCAGGAAATAAGTTGGGAAAAACCAGACCTTCCCTTGGGGGAAGTCCCCCGTTTTTTTCTTTGTCGAACTTTTCAGTTTACGTAAAGTGGTTTAAATCATTATGGAAATTGATGGCCTCAAATACTATCCCATCGGTGAGCTTGCCAAGCTGGTCAATCTAAGCCCGCGGACGATCCGGTACTACGAGGAGATCGGGCTTCTCAATTCCGTCAAGCGGATCGAGGGAGGAAAGAGAGTCTATACGGATAAGGATGTCCAGCGCCTCAAGTTCATCCAGAGGCTCAAACACCTCGGCCTCTCCCTGGCGGAGATGCATGAATTAGAGGCCATCTACCAGATCCATCGCACCAACCGCAAGGTATTGCCTCGCCTGCTCGAACTCCTCGACAATCACGTCAACCATATCGATGAGCGGATCAAAATCCTCCTACGGTTGAAGGCGGAGATCTTGAGCTATCAGGAAAAAATCCGGGAGAAGCTCAATGCCGAACCGGATGCACCCAAAGGAGGAGACCTTGAAAAGAGAGGTTCTGATCACCAGCGCCGTTAGGACACCCATAGGAAATTTCCTGGGGGCCCTCAGCGCCTTCACCGCCACGGAACTTGGAGGAAAAGTGATCGAGGAGGCGGTGAAACGCTCCAAAATCCAGAAGGAGGAGGTCGACGAGGTGATCATGGGAAACGTCCTCCCCTTCGGCCTCGGACAGAATCCCGCCCGCCAGGC
Organism: Thermodesulfobacteriota bacterium; assembly: GCA_026415035.1. Classification (NCBI taxonomy): domain Bacteria; kingdom Pseudomonadati; phylum Thermodesulfobacteriota; species Thermodesulfobacteriota bacterium. The sequence continues at coordinate 28,835 of JAOAHX010000009.1, forward strand.
CATGATCAAGGCCGGCCTACCCATGGCCGGCGGAGCCCTGACGATCAACAAGGTCTGCGGATCGGGCCTCAAGGCGGTCATGCTGGCCGCCCAGGTCATCCAGGCAGGGGACGCAGAGGTGATCGTGGCAGGCGGCATGGAATCCATGAGCCGGGTTCCCTACTACCTCGAACAGGCCCGCACCGGTTATCGCCTATGGGACGGGAAACTCATCGACGGGATGGTCCACGACGGCCTCTGGGATGTGGTGAACGACTACCACATGGGGTTCACGGCGGAGATCCAGTCGGTCAAATTCAAGATCTCCCGGGAGGCGCAGGACCGGTTTGCCTTCGAGTCGAATCAAAAGGCGATGCGCGCCATCCGAGAGGGAAAGTTCAAGGCCGAGATCCTCCCCATCGAGGTTCCTTCCAAAAAAGGGGAACCGACGCTCTTCGACACCGACGAAGGCCCAAGGGAGACCGACCTTCAGGCCCTTTCGAGATTGAAACCGGCCTTCAAGGAGGGAGGGGTCGTCACCGCCGGCAACTCCTCGAAGATCAGCGATGGCGCAAGCGCCCTCGTCCTCATGTCTTCGGAGAAGGCCGAGGCCTTGGGGGTGAAACCCCTGGCAAGGGTGGGGGCTCAGGCGGCAGCCGGCGTCGAACTGGAAGACGTCCTGGTCGCTCCCATCCAATCGATCCCAAAAGTCCTGAGGAAGGCTGGGCTCTCTCTCAAGGAGATCGATCTTTTCGAGATCAACGAGGCCTTTGCAGCCACCACCCTGGCCATCATCAAAACCTTGGGGATCGAAGAGGATCGGGTCAATATCCGAGGCGGTGCGGTCGCCCTTGGCCATCCGATCGGGGCCAGTGGCGCCCGAATCCTGACCACCCTTATCTATGCCATGAAGGATACCGGCGCCCACCGGGGCCTGGCCTCCCTCTGCCTCGGAGGGGGTGAGGCGGTCAGCCTGATCATAGAAAACATCGATTAGTCCCGATTTTGGACATTTTCGCCGAAGAAGGGGAGGCAGATGCAGATCCAAACGATCGGGGTCGTGGGAGCAGGGCAGATGGGAAGCGGGATCGCCCAAGTGGCGGCCCAATCCGGATTTCGAGTCGTGATGAGCGACATCGCAGAACCCTTCCTCCAGAAGGGGATCCTCGCCATCACGAAGAATTTGAATCGATTGGTCGAGAAGAAAACGCTCTCCGCCGAGCAGCGGGACGACCTCCTTCAGAGGATCAAGGGGACCCTTGCCTTGGAGGAGATGGCGGAGGCCGATTTTGTGATCGAGGCCGCCACGGAAAACGAGGCCCTTAAGTTGAAGCTCTTCAAAGAACTCGACCAGATCTGCCGCCAGGAGGTCATCCTTTCGAGCAACACCTCCTCCATCTCCATCACGAAGATCGCCTCTGCCACCGGGAGGCCCTCCCAGGTGATCGGGATGCACTTTATGAATCCCGTCCCCGTGATGCAACTGGTGGAGATCATCCGAGGCCATCAAACCTCCCAGGAGACCTTCGAGGTGGTTCGCTCCCTCTCGCAACGGATGGGAAAAACCCCGGTGGAGGCGAACGACTTCCCGGGGTTCATCTCCAACCGGATCCTGATGCCCATGATCAACGAGGCCATCTTCGCCCTCTACGAAGGCGTGGGCACGGCCGAGGCCATCGATACGGTCATGAAGTTGGGCATGAACCATCCCATGGGCCCCTTGGCCCTGGCCGATCTCATCGGCCTGGACACCTGTTTGGCCATCATGGAGGTCCTCCACAAGGGCTTTGGGGATCCGAAATACCGACCCTGCCCCCTTCTGAAGAAGTATGTGGATGCGGGCTATCTGGGACGGAAGGCGGGAAGAGGTTTCTACCAATATTCGACCTGACTTGGAAGAAAAGCAAAGGAAGACCAAAAATCTTCAAAAGGTCAACATTCTGATCTAAAACATGGCCCATTAAAATCCTCGTCTCCGGATTCTTTCGGTTTTTCGGTTTTCGGATTTCCGACCTTAGGGGCTCCGATGGATTTTAAGCTCACCTCCGAACAGGAGATGATCCGGGACATGGTGAGGGACTTCACGGAGAAGAGCATCAAACCCGTGGCCGCTCACCACGACAGGGAAAAACGATTCCCTTACGAGAATATCAAAAAGATGGCCGAGCTCGGTTTGATGGGGATGAACATCCCTGTCGAATACGGAGGCTCAGAGGTGGGGGTGATCGCTTACAGCCTGGCCATCACCGAGATCGCCAAGGGCTGCGCCTCCCATGCGGTCACCACCTCTGTCACCAATATGGTCGCCGAGGTGATCTACGAATTCGGCCAGGAGGAGATCAAACGGAAGCACCTGCCCAAGCTTTGCAGCGGCGAATACCCCGCGGGCTCCTTCGCCCTGACCGAGCCCCACGCGGGGTCCGATGCGGCCAACATCCGGACCCTGGCGGAGCGACGAAATCAGGCCTACGTCCTCAACGGGACCAAGGCGTTCATCACCAGCGGAGAGGTCTCGGGCGTCACCGTGGTCTGGGCGGTGACGGATCGCACTGCGAGAAAGGGGCGCGGGATATCGGCCTTCCTCGTCGAGAAGGGAACGCCTGGCTTTCGGGTGGGGAAGGCCGAAGAGAAGTTGGGCCATTGCGCCTCGGTGCTGAACGAACTGATCTTCGAAGACTGCGTCGTCCCAGCCAGCCATCTCCTCGGCAGGGAGGGCGAAGGTTTCAAAATCGCCATGATGGAACTCGATGGAGGCCGAATCGGGATCGGATCCCTTTCGGTGGGAGTGGGCTTTGCTGCCATCGACTTTGCCACCCAGTATGTGAAGGAGCGGGAGGCCTTCGGAAAGCCCCTCACCAGTTTCGAGGCCATCCAGTGGATGATCGCCGACTCCTACACCAGCCTCGAGGCCGCCCAGCTGCTCGTCCTGCGGGCGGCCTATCTCAAAGAGAACAAACTCCCCTTTACCAAAGAGGCCTCCATGGCCAAACTCTTTGCGACGGAGACCGCCAAAGAGGTGGCCCTTCGAGCGGTTCAGATGTTAGGAGGATACGGATATACGAAAGAATATCCCGTCGAACGATACCTGCGGGATATCATAGGGACGACCCTCTATGAAGGGACTTCGGAGGTCCAACGGATTGTCATTTCAAGAGAGATTTTACAAAGATAACCGAAGGAAAAAAGGGTTGCATGCTCTTTCGAATTCTGTTACGAATAGGATTGTGAATAATCTCTCAAAGACAGCCTGAAGGAGTCGACCCGATGGAATCATCTGAGCTCAACGTAGCGAGTAAGTTCGAGCTATACGGCTGTTATCAGTGTGGAAAATGCACAGGCGGTTGCCCGGTCTCCCTCAAATCGAGGCTGAACATCCGACGATTGATGATCGAGGGAATCCTCGGAAAAAACCTCGATCGGCTCGAAGAGCGAGAAGAGCTCTGGGACTGCACGACCTGCAAGACCTGCACCCTGAGATGCCCCAGAGGCCTCAAGCCGATGGACCTCGTCATTGGAATGAGGGGCATGCTCGTCGAGGAAGGCCACCTTCCCAAATCGATCATCGAGGCCATGGAGAATGCCTACAAGCATGGGAACCCCTGGGGGAAGGCCAAGAGCAAGCGGACGGAATGGCTCAAGAGCCTGCCCGAGGGGATCAAGGTGAAGGACTTCTCCCAAGGAGATCGGGCCGAATATCTCTACTTCGTCGGGTGCACGGCGGCCTCCGACCCGAGGATCCAGGAGATCGCCAAGGCGATGGTCTTCCTCTTTCAACAGTCAGGAGTCGATTTCGCCATCCTCGGAAACGAGGAACAGTGCTGCGGCAATGAAATCCGGAGGATGGGCGAGGCCGGGCTCTTCGAAGAATTGATGATGGGAAATGTCGAGCGTTTCGAATCCTACGGGATCGACCACATCCTCACCGCTTGTCCCCACGGATACAATGTATTTAAAAACGAGTATCCCCAAGGCAAATTCGAGGTCCTCCACGCCACCCAGATTTTAAGGGAGCGCATAGAAGAGGGAAAAGTCCCATTGACCCGTCCCGTCAAGAAGGTGGTCACCTACCACGATCCCTGCTTCCTTGGAAAGCAGAACCAGATCTTCGACGACCCTCGAATCCTCCTCACGGCCATCCCTGGGCTGACGTTAAGGGAGCTCGACCGTTCCCGAGAGAGGAGCCTCTGCTGTGAAGGGGGCGGCGGGAAGATGTGGGCCGAATCGTCGTCGGATACGGGCCAGCGCCTGGCCGAGATTCGGGTTCAGGACGCCGTGGCCTTGGGGGCCGAGGTCATCGCCACGGCCTGTCCCCTCTGTGTCCTCACCCTGGAGGATGCCGTCAAAACATCCGGACACGAGGAGAGGATCCGCGTGATGGATGTCATGGAATTGCTCGCGGAGGCCATCGATTGACATGAGGCTCCGGGAGATTCAACGGCTCCTTGAAGGCGAGATCGTGGCAGGGACGAACCTCTTGGATCGGGAAATCTTCCATGCCTTTGCCGCGGACCTGCTCAGCGACGTCCTGGCCATCGCCAGAAGGGGGGCCGAAGGTGCCATGCTCATCACCGGCAACGTGACCCTTCAGGTCGTCTACACCGCCGATGTGGTGGACCTGGGAGCCATCCTCTTCGTCCGAGGGAAGAGGCCGACGGAGGCCATGATCGATCTGGCCAATCAGATGGAGATCCCTCTCTTGACGACCTCTTATATCATGTTCGAAACCTGCGGACGCCTCTATCAACATGGGTTGAGGGGGTGCGTCGAAAAGGTCGGAGATGGAACAGACTGAGGCGAGGTACCCCTTCTACGAGACCTTCCACATCGAGGGAGGAAACTTTAAGCAGGCCGGTTGGGTGTCGAGTCAGGTCAAAAGGATCCTGAAAGGAGAAGGCCTCCCGAGCGAGGTGATCCGGAGGGTCTCCATCGCCACCTTCGAAGCCGAGATGAACGTCATCTGCTATGCCCACTGGGGGATCCTCAACCTGCTCGTCTTTTCCGATTACATCAAGGTGGCGGTCGATGACGAGGGCCCTGGGATCCCCGATGTGGAACTGGCGATGCAGGAGGGATTTTCCACCGCCAGCGAAAGGATCCGGGAGCTCGGATTCGGGGCCGGCATGGGACTGTCCAACATCAAGAAGGTGACCGATGAGATGGTGCTGACCTCGGTCGTTAATCAAGGAACCCACCTCGAATTTTTGGTCAGGATCGATGGCGGGCCGACCTCGCGGGCCAGGGGAGAGAACGTCTCGTGAAACTTGAGGATCTCGTCAGGGCGCTGGGGCTGGAGGTCAAGGCGGGGAGAGATCGTCTCGATCAGCCGGTCTCCGGAGGCTACGTCGGAGATCTCCTCAGCGATGTCCTCGCTCATAGCGAAAAGGGAAATATCTGGGTCACCATTCAGACCCATCCCAATATCGTAGCCGTGGCCAGCATGAAAGAGCTTTCTGCGGTCCTCCTGGCCGGAGGAAGGGAACCGGATGCGGAGGCCCTCCAAAAGGCCGAGGAGGAAGAGATCCCTCTTCTTCGGTCTTCCCTTTCGGCCTTCGAACTTGTCGGGAGGCTCTATCAACTTGGGGTCGCAGGGATCGGGTCATGCTGAGACGATATCGGGCCGATCTTCACATCCACTCCTGCCTCTCCCCCTGCGGGAGCGAGGAGATGAGGCCCCAGGCCGTGGTCGATCGGGCCCTCGAGGTGGGACTGGACATGATCGCCATCTGTGACCACAATTCGGCTGAAAACCTCCTGGCCTTTATCGAGGTCGGCCAGAAACACGGCATGGCCGTCCTCCCGGGGATGGAGGTGACCTCCCGAGAGGAGATCCACCTCCTCACCCTGCTCAACCGGCCTGAAGATTGCCTCCTCTTGCAGGACTGGATCTATCACCATCTGCCGGGAGAGAACGATCCGGAGCTTTTCGGCCCCCAGATCTTGGTCGATGAGACCTCGGAGGCCATCGGCCTGACCGAAAAGATGTTGATCGGCGCTACCCTCCTCTCTTTCGAGGAGATCGCCCGCTTTGTAAAAGGCCTCGACGGCGTGACGATCGCCTCCCATATCGATCGACAGGCCTTCAGCGTCATCGGGCAACTCGGGTTCATCCCGGAGGGGGCGCCCCTCGATGGCCTGGAGGTCTCCTCTCGGATTCCCCTCGAAGAGGCGAGGCATCGATTCCGTATTTACCGGCAATATCCTTTCGTCACCTTCTCCGATGCCCACCGCCTCGACGAGATCGGAAGGGGATCGACCCTGTTTCTCCTCGGCGAGAGGACATCGGCAGAGATCAGGATGGCCCTCCATGCCGAGGGTGGGCGAAAAGTCCTGACCCATGAAGAGGCATAGGGAGAACTTCCTTGGAAGAGCTCGCTCTCCATATCCTCGACGTGGTCGAAAATGCCATCGCGGCCAAGGCCAAAAAGATCGAAATTTTGATCTCCGAAGAGATAGAGAGGGATCGATTGAGGATCGAGATCAAAGACGATGGCTTAGGCATGGATGAAGAGGTGAGGCGAAGGGCCCTCGATCCCTTTTTCACCACCCGCACCTCCCGTCGGGTGGGGCTGGGCCTATCCCTTCTATCCCAGGCCGCCAAGGCCGCGGGAGGGACGCTCGAAATCGATTCCTCCCCTGAGGCCGGGACGACCGTGAGGGCCACGTTTCAGCATGGTCACATCGACCGTCAACCCCTGGGGAACCTGACCGAAACGATCCTTATGATCATCTATGGGAATCCAGGGGTCGACCTTCATTATCGCCATGTGAGAGGGAATAAGACCTACTGTTTCAAAAGCCAATGGTTGAAGGAGCGTTTCGAGGGAGAGGCCTGGATGACCCCGGAGGGGATTCAATGGTTGAGAAAACATCTCCAGGAGGGGCTCTCCGGAATTGGCGCAGGCCTCGCCTCCTTCGAAGGAGACCCTTCGAGCCGGCGCGAAGGCGCAAGTTGAGACGATCCGACGGAGCATAAGATGAGATGGGTGGAGGAGATCTCCCGCGATGAGTGGGAGAGGATCGACCAGGTGATCGACAAGTATCGGGGAAGGCATGGGGCCCTGATCCCTGTGCTCAAGGAGGTTCAGGACATCTGCGGTTATCTGCCCAAAAAAGTCCAGCACCGGATCGCCGACCGCCTCCACCTGCCCACCTCCCAGGTCTACGGCGTGGTCTCCTTCTACGCCTTCTTCACGACCGTCCCGAGGGGCCGCTACATCATCCGGGTCTGTCTGGGAACCGCCTGTTACGTGAAAGGTTCCAAAGAGATCCTCGACACCCTCCAGAGGGAACTGGACGTGGAGGTGGGGGGGATCACGAGAGATCGGAGATTTACCCTCGAAGCGGTCCGGTGTGTGGGGGCCTGCGGGTTGGCCCCGGTGGTGGTGATCGGTCAGGATACGCACGGGATGGTCACTCCGGGGAGGATCATCGACCTTCTGGGAAACTATCCATAGCAGGGTGAAACGATGCCAAAGATGACCCTCGAAGACCTGAAACGCATCAAGGAGGAGGTGAGGGCCTCCACCATGTTGAGGGAAGGGGGCTTCCGGGCCAAAATCACGATCCACATGGGGACCTGCGGGATCGCGGCAGGGGCCCGGAAGGTGATGAGCGCTGCCCTGAAGGCGATTGAAGACCATCAGGTCCGGGACGTGATGGTGACCACTTCGGGATGCGCCGGGCTCTGCAGCCGGGAGCCCATGGCCACCGTGGAGATCCTTGGGAAACCTCCGGTGAAATATTGCGACCTCAACGAGGAAAAGATGAAAGAGATCTTCGCCAGCCATATCCTCAAGGGAGAGGTGGTGGAATCCTATGCCCTGGCCAGAGGAAGCGAAACGACTTATTAACCCGATCTCCGGAGGAGGAAGGCTGAGAATATGAAGCCCTATCGAGCCCATCTCATGGTCTGCGCGGGAACGGGGTGCGTCGCCTGCGGCTCCCTGCAGTTGAAGGAGCGGTTTGCGGAGGAACTGGGGAAACGGGGGTTGAGCGAAGAGGTTCAGGTCGTCTTGACCGGTTGCAATGGCTTCTGCGCCGAAGGCCCGATCGCCGTCGTCTATCCCGAGGGGATCTTTTATCGGAAATTAAGCCCCGAGGATGTCCCCCACCTGGTGGAGGAACATTTCCTCAAGGGCAGGCCCGTTCAAAAACTTCTCTATACCGCTCCGGCCGACAAAGAGAAAGTCCCCCTCATGAAGGACATCCCCTTCTTCCAGCATCAGGTGTTGAGGGCCCTTCGGAATCGGGGGTTGATCGATGCGGAAAATATCGACGAATATATCGCCAGGGACGGCTATGCGGCCCTCCATAAGGTCCTCACCTCGATGACCCCAGAACAGGTGATCGAGGAGGTCAAGATCTCCGGGCTAAGAGGCCGAGGGGGGGCTGGCTTCCCCACCGGGAAGAAATGGGAGGAGGGGAGACGCTACACCTCCTTTCCGAAGTATGTGATCTGCAATGGGGACGAAGGCGACCCGGGCGCCTTCATGGACCGCTCCATCCTCGAGGCCGATCCCCACGCCGTCCTCGAAGGGATGATCATCTGCGGCTATGCCATCGATTCCCACCAGGGATATATCTATGTCCGGGCGGAGTATCCTCTGGCGATCCACAGGCTGACGATCGCCATCGATCAGGCCAGAAATTACGGACTTCTCGGAAAGGACATCTTCGGAACGGGCTTCGACTTCGACATTGCGATCTATCCCGGGGCTGGGGCCTTCGTCTGTGGGGAGTCGACCGCCCTCATGTACTCCCTGGAGGGGAAGCGCGGGATGCCCAGGATCAAGCCCCCCCGTTCCACCGAAGCGGGCCTCTGGGGACAGCCCACGGTCCTCAATAACGTGGAGACCTTTGCCAATATCCCCCAGATCCTCCTCCACGGGGGGACCTGGTTCGCCTCCCTCGGCACCGCGGGGTCGAAAGGGACGAAGGTCTTCGCCCTGACCGGCGCGGTCCAGAATGTGGGGCTGATCGAGGTCCCCATGGGTACGACCCTGAGAAAGATCGTCTTTGACATCGGCGGGGGCATTCCGGACAAACGGGAATTTAAGGCGGTTCAGATCGGGGGGCCATCCGGGGCCTGTCTGCCCGCCTCCCTCCTCGATACCGAAGTGGACTTCGACTCCCTGGATGAGGCCGGGGCGATGATGGGCTCGGGAGGCCTCGTGGTGATGAACGACCAGACCTGCATGGTCGACACGGCCCGGTTCTTCACCGACTTTTCGGTGGACGAGTCCTGCGGCAAATGCGTTCCTTGTCGGGTCGGCATGAAGGTGATGCTCAACATCCTCCACCGGATCACCCACGGTGAGGGAAAGCTGGAGGACATCGAACTGCTCGAAACGCTCGGCCATCATATCAAGGAGACCTCTCATTGCGGCCTGGGCAAGTCGGCTCCCAACCCGGTCCTCTCGACCATCCGCTACTTCCGGCAGGAGTACGAGGCCCATATCCTCGATAAGCGCTGCCCGGCTTTGGTCTGCCCCGACTTGATCAAGTTCAGGGTCATTCCAGAGAAGTGTAAGATGTGTGGCCTCTGCTACAAGGCATGCCCGATGGGCGCCATCACCTGGGAGAAGAAGGCCGTGGCCGTGATCGATCCGGAGAAATGCACTCGATGCCGCTCCTGCATCCAGGCCTGTAAGTTTTGGGCCATCGAATAGCCTTCTCTCCCAGATGGGGAAGGGATTGGAGCGAGGGAAACGAGGGTTTGATCAGCGACGGAGACTATGGCACACCAAACCATAAAACTGAGAATCGACGGGATTGAGGTGGAGGTCGAAAAGGGCAAATCGATCCTCGAGGCCGCCCAGGCCGCGGGGATCCGGATCCCCTCCCTCTGCCATGATCGCAGACTCGTCCCCTTCGGTGCGTGCAGGCTCTGCATGGTCGAAGAAAAGGGGAAACCCGAACTCATTCCCTCCTGTTTTACCCCCGCCAAAAACGGGATGGAGATTTTAACGAATACTCCAAAAATCATCCAATCCCGAAGGATCCAGCTTCAGTTCATCCTTTTGAACCATCCCATGACCTGCCCCCGTTGCGAAAAGGAGGGAGAGTGCGATCTCCAAGATCTGGTGTACGAATATGGGGTCGGCGACACCCCCTATCCCTGGGAACCGATCCATTTTCCCGAGGATCGCTCCCCCTTGATCCAGAGACATGGGAATAAGTGCATCCTCTGCGGCCGTTGCGTCAGGATCTGCGACGAGGTTCAAGGGGTGGGGGAACTCTCTTTCACGCACAGAGGGATCCGGGCCATCATCGACACCGATTTCCACCGGCCCCTGAATTGCGAGTTCTGCGGCCAGTGCCTCGACACCTGTCCGGTGGCCGCGATCACCAGCGATTGCTTCGACACGCAGACCAAATTCTGGGAGTTGAAAGAGACGACCACCCCCTGCCCATACTGCAGCGTCGGCTGTCTCCTCATCATCGGCTCGAAAGACGGGGAGATCAAACGCGTCTTCTCCTCGCCTGAAAAGGGCCCCAACGACGGAAACCTCTGTGTGAGGGGGCGCTTCGGATGGGACGTGGCCGATTCTCCCGAGAGGATCGAGGATCCCCTTCTCAAGAGGAACGGGGCCTTCGAAAAGGCCTCCTGGGAGGAGGCCCTCCGCTTCGTCGTTCAAAGGCTCGAAGAGGTCAAGTCAAAATACGGACCAGAGAGCATCGGGGCCATCGTCTCCCCCCGCCTGACCAACGAAGAATACTTCCTCTTCAAAAGGCTTTTCGAGGAGGCGATCGGAACGAAGCAGATTGCCCTGGCGACCTCCCCAGGGGACCTCGGGTTGGCAGAGGGGCTGGCCAAGAGCCTCGGGATCGGTGCTTCCACCAACTCCATTCAGGAGATCGGAAAGGCCGATTGCCTTCTGGTCATCGGGGTCGATCCGGCCCAGACCCATCCCATTGTCAAGAACGAGATCCATCGGGCCATCCGGAAGAACAGGGCCCAGCTCATCGTCCTCGGCCCCTCGGACATCGGCCTCAGTCGGGCCTCCCGTCTCTCCCCCCTCTCGCCGCCTTCCCTTCTCATCCCTGCGAGGCCGGGCCAAGAACTGGCCTTTCTCAACGGGATGTCCGCACTGGTCTTGAAGGAGGGACTCGAAGATCGAGGCTTTATCGACCGTCACACCTCAGGGGTTGAAGCGATGAGCAAGGCGCAAGATCATTCGCCCCTGTCCGAGGAAGAACGAGCCCTCGTCGAAAAGGCTGCAAGGGCCTTCGCCCGGTCTAAGAGATCGATGATCCTCGTCGGGTCGGGACCGTGGTCCAGAGGGGAGGCCGAAAAGATCGGCCTCGCCTGTGCCAACCTGGCCCTCCTGACCGGACATGTCGGAAAGGAGGGTTCGGGGATCCTCCTCCTTCTCGAAAAGTGTAACAGCCAGGGCGCCATCGACATGGGGGTTCCGGGACCCAAGGAGGTGAAGGATCTCCTCCGAGCGGCAGAGGAAGGAAACCTCAAGGCCCTCTACCTGGTGGGAGCGAATCCGGCCACAAACCAAAAGGCCCTTCAGGGCCTCGAACTGCTCGTGGTGCAGGATCTCTTCCTGACCGAAACCGGGAAGCAGGCCCATGCCTTCCTGCCCGCCTCTTCCTTCGTTGAAAAGGAGGGCACCTACACCAGCCTCGAGCGCAGGGTCCAGGCCTTACAACCTCTTCGTCCTCCAAGAGGACGGTCTGAGCGGGATTTCGACATCTTTCTCCAGCTCCTGAGAATGATGGAGTCCCCTCTTCCAGGAGAGACGCCCCAGGCCATCTTCCAAGAGATCTCGGCGAGGATCCCCTGGTACCGGGATCTGACCGTGGGCGAACAGTGGCCGAAAGGGACCACCTACCTTTACGGAGAGGGATTCCCTTCGGGCAAGGCCAACATCCTCCCCGTTGGTTCGGCTCCTCCGCCCCCCCCCATCGAAGACTATCCCTTCTTCCTGATCGAAAGACCGACCCTCTTCCGCAGCGGAGAGCTCAGCCTCCGGAGCGGACATCTCAAGAAGGTGATGGAACCCCCCGCCCTGAGATTGAATGCCGAAGAGGCTCGGTCCATGAATCTCGAAGAGGGAGAGGTGGTCGAACTGGTCTCCCAGGCCGGCAAAAAGCTGAGGCTTAAGGTCCGTCTCTCGGCCGATCCCATCCCGGGGGTCATCTTGACTCCTTATCCGTCTCCCATGAAGGAAGAAGGCCCGGTCAGGGTGAGGTTGGAGAGGTTGAAGAAGTAATTCGTCCAACGAAAGGAGGAACGTGAATGAATATCATCGTCTGCATCAAAAGGGTTCCGGACACGGCCGACGCAGATATCTTCATCGACAAGTCTGGAAAGGATATCGAGAAGAGCGGCCTGGCCTTCGACCTGAACGAATGGGACAGTTATGCCATCGAGGAGGCGATCCAGCTGAAGGAGAAGCTGGGCGGAACCGTGACCGTCCTCACCTTGGGGGGGGAGGATTCGAACGAATCGCTGAGAAAGTGTCTCGCCATGGGCGCGGATGACGCCTTTCGGCTCTATGATCCTGCTTTTGAAGGGGGGGACGGGTTGGCCACGGCCCGAGTCCTTGCAGAGGCGATCCGCCAGCGACCCTACGATCTCATCCTGACCGGCACCCAGGCGGAGGACGACGGTTACGGCCAGGTGGGGGGGATGATTGCGGAGATGCTTGGCATCCCCCACGTCTCCATCGTCAACAAGATCGAAGTGCAGGAGAAGAAGATCAAAGCCCATCGGGAACTGGAAGGAGGACTGGAGGAGGTCGTGGAGGTGGACCTCCCAGCCCTTCTCACCATTCAGACCGGCATCAACGAACCTCGATACGTCTCCATCATGGGCATCCGGAAGGTGGCCAAGAAGGAGATCAAGGTATTCGGGGCCTCCGATCTGAACCTGAAGCCTGAGGAAGTGGGGAGACCCGGGTCAGACCTGCAGCTTGAACACATCTTCCTTCCCCCTGTCGGTGAGGGGGCGCAGATCTTAGAGGGAAAGCCCGAGGAGATCGCCCAGAAGGTCTTCGATATTCTGAAAGAAAAAGGAGGGGTGGCCTGATGAAAGAGATCATCGTTGTTGCGGAACATCGACGGGGAGAGTTGAGGGATGTGACCTTTGAGATGCTCTCAAAAGGAAGGGAACTGTCGGAAAGCCTCGGCGCCCAGCTCTCGGTCGCCCTCCTAGGAAAGGATGTGAGGCCCCTGGCGGAGGCCCTCAAACCGAAGGCCAACCGGGTGCTTCTCGTCGAGGACCCTCGGCTCGAAAGCTACAATTCAGAGACCTATGAGAAGGTTCTTACCCACCTTCTCACGGAGCGAAGACCGATCTTGACGATGATCGGCCACACCGCCACCGGGATGGACTTTGCCCCGCCCCTGGCCGCCCACCTGAAACTCCCCCTGGCCACAGACCTCATCGGCATCGAACCCAAAGACGAGACCTTTGCCCTGACCCGGCAGATCTACGGAGGAAAGATCAACGCCGCCGTCTCGTTTCTCAAGAAATCGCCCTCCTACATCGTCACCCTCCGGGCCGGTGCCTTTCCGGTGGTCGAGAAGCCTCCTCTGGAGGGCGAGATCGTGCCCGTGGCCTCTCCGCTGACGGATGAGGCGTTGGCCAGACGTTTCATCGAATATGTGGAGAGCGCGGCAGGAGAGGTCGATATCTCCCAGGCCGATATCTTGGTGGCCATCGGAAGGGGGATCAAGGATGCCGAGAACATCCCCATGGTCAAAGAGCTGGCCGACTCCATCGGCGGTGTCCTCGCCTGTTCCCGGCCGGTGGTGGACAAGAAGTGGCTCCCGAAGGGTTGCCAGGTCGGAACCTCCGGCAAGACCGTCAAACCCAAGGTCTACATCGCCCTCGGGATCAGCGGGGCTTTCCAGCACGTGGCGGGGATGAAAGGCTCGGGGACCATCATCGCCGTCAACAAGGACCCCAAGGCCCCCATCTTCAGCGTCGCCCATTATGGCATCGTGGCGGACCTTTTCAAGATTCTTCCTGTGATTAAGGAGAAGTTGAAGGAGCTGAAAAAATGACCCCGAGCAGAAACGGGAGGAGGCCATGGATTTCGAACTGACCCAGGAGCAGAAGGATATCCAGAAGGCGGCCCGAGAGTTCATCCAGGGAGAGTACGATAAGGAGAAGATCCTCGAATGGGAGCAGACCCATTCCTTCCCCCGAGAGGTCTGGAAGAAGGCCTGCAAACTGGGCTTCATCGGCATTCATTTTCCGGAAGAGTATGGAGGGCAAGGTTACGGCATCATGGAGAATATCCTCGTGGTCGAGGAGTTCTGCCGGAAGGATTCGGGCGTGGGCATTGCCGTGACCTTGGCAGACTTCTCCTCCGAGGTGATCCTCCGTTTCGGCAACGAGGCCCAGAAGAAGAAGTATCTCATCCCGGTGGCCCGGGGCGAGATGATCTCAGGGGGCGCCTATACCGAACCCAATCACGGAAGCGACATCACCCTGATGGCCACCACCGCGGTGAAGCAGGGAGACTGCTTCGTGATCAACGGGACGAAAACCTTCATCACGAACGGGTTGCTCGCCGACTTCTTCGTGGTCCTTTGCCAGACCGATCCCCAGGCCAAACCGCCCTACCGAGGCCAGTGCACCATCCTCGTGGAGAGGGGGACCAAGGGATTGGAGGCCACCGAGATCATGCCGAAGATGGGGATCCGAATGACCTCCACGGCGGAGCTCTCCTTCAGCGACGTTCGAGTGCCCTTGACCCACCTGATCGGCGAGGAGAACAGAGGGTTCTACCAGGTCCTCGAATTCTTCGACGAGAGCCGGATCGAGATCGCAGCCCAGGGGGTGGGAATCGCCCAAGGAGCCTTTGACCGGGCTCTCGAATATGCCAAACAGAGGGAGCAGTTTGGAAGGAAGATCGTGGATTTCCAGGTCACCCAGCACAAGCTGGCCGATATGGCGACGAAAGTCGAGGTGGCCAGGCTTCTCACCTACAAGGCGGCCTGGAACTACGATCAGGGACGGATCGATCCCAAACTGACCTCGATGGCAAAGATGTTTGCCGGAAGAGTGGCTGTGGAGGTGGCCGACGAGGCCATCCAGATCTTCGGCGGCTATGGCTACATCACCGAATACGAGGTGGAGCGATTCTATCGCGACGCCAAGATCACCGAGATCTACGAAGGCACCAAGGAGATCCAGAAGAACACGATCGCCAGTGCCTTAATCGGAAAGATGAAGTGACCTTCAACCCAAATTCCGAAACCCGAAGGAGGGATAAAGAGCAGGGGGATCAGGCAGGCCGGATCCACCCCAAAGCCCCTCGAGGGGATGGAAAGGCCAGTCGAGATTCCTTTCGAGGTTCGAGATTCGGATTTTGGTTCGATGAGTGGAAAGAGAGATGAAGGTTGAAGAAGAGAAAATGATCCCCGAGGCATTGATCATCGGGGCCGGCATCGCAGGGATGCAGGCGGCTCTCGACATCGCGGACAAGGGCTTCAAGGTCCATCTCGTGGAGAAGGACCCTTCGATCGGAGGCCATATGGCCCAGCTCGACAAGACCTTCCCCACCCTCGACTGCTCCGCCTGCATCATCACCCCGAAGATGGTCGACACGGCCAATCACCCCAACATCAACCTCATGACCTATTCGGAGGTGGTGAAGATCGAGGGGAAGGTGGGGGACTTCAAGGTCACGATCCGGAAGAAACCCCGCTACGTCGAGATGACGAAATGCACGGCCTGTGCGGACTGCGTCTCCAAATGTCCGGTCTCCCTTCCCAATGAATTCGACATGGGGCTCGGTCTGAGGAAAGCGATCTACATCCCCTTCCCTCAGGCCGTCCCGCTCAAATATACGATGGATCGGAGAGGGACCCCGCCCTGCACCGCAACCTGTCCCCTCCACTGCAATGCCCAGGGCTACGTGGCCCTCATCTCCCAAGGAAAATTGAAGGAGGCCCTGGCCCTGGTGAGGCAGACCCTGCCCTTTCCCGGGATCCTCGCCTATGTCTGCGCCCGTCCCTGTGAAAGGGAATGCAAGAGGATCGAGGTGGATCGGCCCGTCTCCATCTGCCATCTGAAACGTTTCCTGGTCGATCACGTAGAGGAAGAAGACCTCCCCCTTGCCCCTTCGGAGGAGAAACCCCAGAAGGTCGCCATTGTGGGCGGAGGGCCTGCAGGCCTGACCGCGGCCTTCGATCTGAGGAGGAAGGGATACGCCGTGACCCTCTTCGAGGCGAAAGAGGAACTGGGCGGTCTCCTCACCCATGGCTTCCCCTCTTACCGGCTCCCGAAGGAGGTCGTGAAGAAGGACCTCTCGGTCGTTGAAAAGATGGGGGTCGAAATCCGGCTCAATACCGTGGTGGGAAGAGACCTCTCCTTCGAGGAGCTCCAGAAGACCTTTGATGCCCTCTTCATCTCCGTGGGGGCCTCCGGAGCTCATGACCCTGCCTTTGACGCGCTGCGGAAGAACCGGAGGGGGATGATCCAGGTCGATCCCCTCACGCTGGAGACCAATCTCAAGGGAGTCTTCGCCGGAGGCGATGCGGTCACAGGTCCCGGGACCATTATCGAGGCGATGGCCCAGGGGAGAAAGGCCGCCACCTCCATCGATCGTTGGATCCGGGGAGAGGACCTCCGGGCGGGCCGGGAGAATGAAGGGAAAACGGTCTCCCCCATGCAGAGTTCGATGCCTTATCCCGAAAGGCAACAGAGGGAAACCCCACCCCACATGATCGAGCCCCTTGGGCCGGGTCTAACCCTCGAGGAGGCCATGGAGGAGGCCAGGCGGTGCCTCAACTGCGGCGGATGTTCCGACTGCGGGGAATGCGCCAAATACTGTCAACCCAAGGCGATCAATTATCAGATGAAGGAAGAGCTCGTCGAACTCCATGTAGGGGTCATCATCCTGGCCACCGGGTTCGACCCCTTCGATCCCAAATTGAAGCCCGAATTTGGCTACGGCGTCTATCCCAATGTCCTTCACGGAATCGAGATGGAGCGTCTCTGTTCCGCTTCGGGTCCGACCAAGGGCGAGATCCTGATCCAAGGGAAGAAACCCAAAGAGATCGTCTTCATCCACTGTGTGGGTTCGAGGGATAAAACCGTCGGAAACGAATACTGTTCCAGGGTCTGTTGTATGTACACGGCCAAACAGGCCCATCTCGTTCGGGACAAGATCCCCGAGGCCCATATCACGGTCCTCTATATGGATGTGAGGGCCTTCGGGAAGGGATTCGAAGAATTTTACGAGAGGGTTCAGAAGGAGGAGATCGTCTATCGGAGGGCCAACCCCTCCGAAGTCTATCAACGGAACGGGAAGTTGGTGGTGCGGGCGGAGGATACCCTCCTCGGAGAACCCCTCGAACTGGAGGCGGACCTGGTGGTGCTCGCCTCGGGACTGGTGCCCAGGCGGGAGGACGGGCCTCTTAAAGCGATGCTCGGCCTCGAAAGCTCTTCGGATCGATTCTACGGGGAAGCCCCTGGGTTGGATCCGATCCTTACCCCGGTCGAAGGCATCTTTTTGGCCGGGTGCTGTCAAGGCCCGAAGGATATCCCCGACACGGTCGCCCAGGCAAGCGGCGCCGCCGCCCTGGCCTGCACCTTTTTGTCAAAAGGTCGCCGTCGCGACCTCAAGGTTGCGTAATTTCCCGTCGGGATACGAATTTCGGAGTTGGGTGGTTAATCTATGAAGATCGGTGTCTATATCTGCCATTGCGGAATCAACATCGCGGCCACGGTCGATATCGAGCGGGTGACGGCCTTCGCCTCGACGCTTCCCCATGTGGCCATCGCCAGGAACTATCAGTACATGTGCTCCGATCCGGGTCAGGACTGGATCAAGAACGACATCAAGAATTTGGGCATCGATCGCGTGGTGGTGGCAGCCTGCTCCCCAAGGATGCACGAGCCCACCTATCGGAATGCCTGTCGCTCCGCTGGGCTCAATCCTTACTTTTTCGAAATGGCCAACATCCGGGAGCAATGCTCCTGGGTGCATGCCGACCGGGAGGAGGCGACGAAGAAGGCGATGGACCTGATCGCCTCTGCGGTGGCCAAGGTCTCGCTCCATGAGCCTCTCGAGGAGAACGAGGTGGGCGTGACCCCATCGGTCCTCGTCATCGGCGGCGGGATCGCGGGGATCCAGGCGAGCCTCGACGTGGCCAATTCGGGTTTCGAAGTCTATCTCGTGGAGAAATCTCCTTCGATCGGAGGCCATCTGGCTCAGATCTACCGGACCTTCCCGTCCCTCGAAGAGACCTCCACCCTGCTCCTCCCGAAACTTCAGCAGGTCCATCACCACCCGCTCATCCACCTTCTCACCCAGACCGAATTGGTGGAGGTGGAGGGTTTCGTGGGGAACTTCCAGGCCAAGCTCAAACACAGGCCCCGGCATGTCAACCCCGAACGATGCACCTGCTGCAAAAAATGCGAGGAGGTCTGCCCGGTCAGGGTTCCGAACGAATTCAACCTGGGTCTCGATGAACGACCGGCCATCTACCTTCCCTTTCCGGATGCCGTGCCCCGCTGCTATACCATCGACGCCGAAAACTGTCTCTACTTCACCAAAGGGGAGTGCGGCCGGTGCCGTGAGATCTGCCCGGAAGGCGCGGTCCAGTTCGAAGAGGTGGGGATGGAGTTCGAGGTCAAAATCGGAACGATCATCGTGGCCACGGGCTATGACCCCTTCGATCCCAAATTGAAGCCCGAACTGGGTTACGGCGTCTATAAAAACGTCATCACGGGTCTCGAACTGGAGAGGTTGCTGGCCCCTGACGGACCGACCCGGGGAAAGCTCCTGATCGAGGGCAAGGAGCCCAAAAATATCGTCTTCATCAAATGTGTTGGCTCCAGGGACAAGACCGTCGGAAACGAGTACTGCTCCCGCATCTGCTGTATGTTCACGGCCAAACAGGCCTATCTCCTCAAGGAGAGGATCCCCGATGCCCGGATCACCATCTGCTACATCGACGTCCGGGCCTTCGGCAAAGGCTACGAACAGTTCTACGAGGCCGTCCAGCTCAAAGGGATATACTATCGAAAGGGCGTCCCATCGGAGATCTACCAGAGAAATGGAAAGTTGATCGTCAAGGCGGACGACGAACTCCTCGGGGAGCCCTACGAGGAAGAGGCCGATCTGGTCGTGCTGGCCACCGGCCTCACCCAGAGACAGGACGCCTCGGCCCTGAGGGGTCTTCTCAAGCTCTCCCTTTCTCCAGATCGCTTCTATCTCGAGGCCCATCCGAAGCTGAGGCCCCTCGATACGGCCGCCGATGGGATCTTCCTGGCCGGGACCTGTCAAGGTCCCAAGGATATCATGGATACGCTCTCCCAGGCCCACGGGACCGCCTCGCGGGCGACCATCCCGCTCTTTGCCGGCAAGGTGAGGATCGAGCCCATCACCGCCTGGGTCGATGTGGAGATCTGCGCGGGATGCGGGCTTTGCGAGCAAATCTGCGAATACCGGGCCTTGAGGCTCGACCCATACCGAAAGGTGATGACCGTCAACAAGGCCCTGTGCAAGGGGTGTGGCGCCTGCAACGCCACCTGCCCCTCGAGCGCCATCACCCTGAAACACTTCAAGACGGAGCAGATCATGGCCCAGCTCAGGGAGGTCTGTTAAACGGCCCTCTGCGAGGGATTAGGCCGAAGATCCATGGAGAAGGGTCTCGTTCAGGTTTACACAGGCAATGGGAAGGGGAAGACGACGGCGGCCCTCGGGTTGGCCCTCCGGGCAGCCGGCCATGGATTTAAAACGCTCGTCATCCAGTTCATGAAGGGGAACATCCAATACGGAGAACTGGAATCGGCCAAGAGGCTATCCCCCTATCTCACCATCCGCCAGATGGGGAGGGAGACCTTTGTCTCGAAGACGAACCCCGACCCCGTGGACATCGAATGGGCTCGTAAAGGGTTCGCCCTGGCCCGGGAGGCCGTGGCCAGCGGAGCCTACGATATCATCATCCTGGACGAAATCAACGTGGCCGTCGATTTTGGCTTGATCCCTTTGCCGGAGCTCCTTCGGCTTCTCGATTCAAAACCGGATTCGGTCGAGCTGGTCCTCACCGGAAGAAATGCGGCCGAGGAGGTCATCGATCGGGCCGATCTGGTCACGGAGATGGTCGAAAAGAAACATTACTTTCAAAAGGGGGTTACATCACGAATCGGAATTGAGATATAGGGATCGATAGGATCGTTGTCCTGTTGGGGTTTCTCGAGACGACCGTAGGAAAGCCCGCCTGGGGCTACCGATCCATCTTCTCCATGAACGGATTCTCTTCAAGAGGGGGTGGGGTCCATGTTCAAAGAAGACCAACTCAATAAGGTGGGAGAAGAGAAGAAGAGATGGGTCAACGATCTCTCCAAACTGCTTTCTGAAACGCCCGAACGCCTGCCTCGTTTCACCACCATCTCTGACCTCGAGATCAAAGGGCTTTACACACCCGAGGACATCAAAGACCTCGACTACACAAAAGACATCGGTTTCCCCGGCCTCTATCCTTTCACGCGAGGCGTCCAACCCTCTATGTACCGTGGCCGCCTCTGGACCATGCGGATGTTCTCCGGCCTCGGGGGTCCGGAGGAGACCAACCAGCGTTTCCATTATCTGCTCGATCACGGGGAGACCGGACTCTCCATCGCCTTCCACTACCCGACCCTGATGGGTTACGACAGCGATTCGCCGATGGCCCGGGGCGAAATCGGAAAGTGCGGGGTGGCCGTCGATACCCTCAAGGACATGGAGATCCTCTTCGAGGGGATCCCCCTCGACAAGGTGACCACCTCCATGACGATCAATCCACCGGCGGCCATTCTGCTGGCGATGTACATCGTGGTGGCGGAGAAACAGGGGGTGAGCAAGCGAGAGATCGGGGGCACGATCCAGAACGACATGTTGAAGGAGTTCATCGCCCAGAAGACCTTCATGCTGCCTCCGAAACCCTCCATGCGGATCATCGTGGACACGATCGAGTACTGCACCAAGGAGGTCCCCCGCTGGAACACGATCAGCATCAGTGGCTACCATATCCGTGAGGCTGGGTCGACGGCCGTCCAGGAGCTGGCCTTCACCCTCGCCGACGGAATCGCCTATGTGGAGGCCGCCCTCGAGAGAGGCCTCGATGTGGATGACTTTGCGCCGAGGCTCTCCTTCTTCTTCGACGCCCATATCGACTTCTTCGAAGAGATCGCCAAATTCAGGGCGGCCCGGAGGATGTGGGCCAAGATCATGCGGGAGCGGTTCATGGCCAAAAAACCTCGATCCTGGATGCTCCGCTTTCACACCCAGACCGCCGGGTGTTCGTTGACGGCCCAGCAACCTTTCAACAACATCGTCCGAACCGCCTACGAGGCCTTGGCGGCGGTGCTGGGCGGGACCCAATCGCTCCACACCAACTCCCTCGACGAGACCTATGCCATCCCGACCGAGGAAGCGGTCACCATCGCCCTCCGAACCCAGCAGATCCTGGCCGAGGAGACTGGGGTGGCCAACACCATCGATCCCCTGGCGGGATCCTATTTTGTGGAGGCCCTCACCAATCAGATGGAAGAGCAGGCCTGGGACTATATCCGCAAGATCGATGAGATGGGGGGGATGCTGAACGCCATCGAGAGGGGGTATCCCCAGATGGAGATCGCAGAGGCCGCCTATCGCTACCAACGGCAGATCGATTCGGGGGAGAAGGTGATCGTCGGCGTCAATAAATATGTGACCGACCACCCCCCCATCACGATCTGGAGGATGAGACCGGAGATCGAGGAGCGCCAGCTTCGACGACTGCAGGAGGTCAAACGGACCCGCAACAACGCAAGGGTGAAGGCCTGTCTCGAAGAGATCCGGAAGGCCTCCCTCAACGGCGAAAATCTCATGCCTCCGATCATTGAAGCCGTCCGGGAGTATGCCACCATCCAGGAGATCTGCGATGTGTGGCGGGAGGTCTTCGGACGATACACGGATCCAGGATACTTTTAAAGGCGGAGGGGGACATGGAACGGAAGGTCCGAATCCTGATTGCCAAACCCGGCCTGGATGGACATGACCGGGGAGCGAAGGTGATCGCAAGGGGGTTTCGCGATGCGGGGTTCGAGGTGATCTATACCGGGCTTCACCAGACCCCGGAGCAGATCGTGGCCACGGCCATCCAAGAGGATGTGGACGGCATTGGGCTTTCGATCCTCTCCGGAGCGCACGACTACATCTTCCCCCAGGTCATCCAGCTCCTCAAAGAAAAGGGGGCGGGCGACATCGTGGTCTTCGGAGGAGGTATCATCCCTGAGGAGGATATCCCCCCCTTGAAGGCCTGCGGGGTGAAGGCGATCTTCCTACCCGGAACGCCCATCGAAGAAGCGGTCAAATGGGTTCGGGAAAACATCAAGCCGAGATCGTAAAGGGGCGGCCGATTATTTTTTCGCCTAAACTTTACAGTTTACGTAAAGTGGATTTTATGGTATAGTGAGTCACCTTTGATAGCAGTGCACAGAAGCCTTCGCCAGTGAAGAAATCCATTCCCAAAAAGAAAGGAGGTGAAACCGATCCACCTTCGGGGAGACCCCCCTATTCTCGAAAGAAAGGAGGAAACCACCAGATGGCAAAACGAGTGGCAATTGTTGGCATAGGGACGACGGGATTTCGGGCCACGACCCCTGACGTCTCCTACCGGGAGCTGACCTATGAAGCGGCGACCAAGGCGTATTTCGAGGCCGGCATCGAGCCGAAAGATGTGGACGCTTTTGTAGCGACCTCCGAGGATTTTCTGGAGGGCTACAGCATTGCAGACGAGTATTGTCCCGATCAATTGGGAGCGGTCTTGAGACCCATCTATACGGTCACGGGCGACGTCATCCACTCCCTCGCCTCCGCCTATATGATGATCCTTTCGGGGGTGGGCAGGATCATGGTCGTCCAGGGGATGTCCAAGGCCTCCAACATGCTGACCCTCTCGGACATGGTCACCTTCGCCATGGACCCGATCTACAACAGGCCCTTAAAGGAGAGCCCCTACGCCGTGGCGGGCATGGAGATGGCAAGATTTATGTATGAAACCGGCACGACGCGGGAGCAGATCGCCCGGGTTGTGGTCAAGAATAAAAGGAATGCCCTCACCAACGAGCTGGCGGCCCATGGGGTCCTGGTCGACTTGGACTACGTCCTCAATTCAGAGGTCGTCTCCTATCCCCTCACCCGGATGGACATCGCCCCTCATTCCGATGGCGCGGTGGTGATGGTCTTGGCCGATGAAGAGACCGCCAAATCCCTCTCCGATAAACCCATCTGGATCAGGGGGATCGGATGGTGTTCGGACACACCGGGGTTGGAGACCCGACCCTGGGGAGAGGCTATTTATGCGCAGCTCGCAGCGGAGATGGCCTACAAGATGGCCGGCATCCGTTATCCCCGGAAGGAGATCCACTTTGCGGAGATCAACGATGAATTCTCCTACAAAGAGCTTCAACACCTCGAGGCCATGAGGATCTGTAAAAAGGGGGAGGCCGGCCCCCTGACGGAGATCGGAGGGACCGAGATCGGGGGAGAATTCCCGGTCAATCCTTCGGGAGGATGCTTAGGAGTGGGACACCTCTTCGAACTGAACGGTGGCCATGTGGTGCTGGAGGTGGTCCGCCAGTTAAGGGGAGAGGCCGGAAAGAATCAATTGAAAAATGTCACAACGGGCCTTGCCCAGAGCTGGCGGGGGATTCCGACGACCACTGGAACCGTGGCCATCCTGAGCAATTGAACAAGGAGGTGACAGAATGAGAAAGGTAGCCATTGTTGGAGCGGGAATTACCAAATTCTACCGGAACGCCCAGGAGACGCCGAAGGAGCTGGCCTACGAGGCCGCCAAGATGGCCCTCGACTCCTGCGGCTTAAAGCTCTCCGATATCGATTGTGTCGTGGTAGGGTCTGCTCCTGACGCCTTCGATGGAGTCCACATGAAGGGCGAATACCTCTCCGATGGGGCAGGCGCATTTCGAAAACCCTACATGAGACACTTCGTGGGCGGTGGAACGGGGGTGCTCTCGCCGGCCCATGCGTGGTTTCATATCGCCTCAGGGATGTTCGACACCTGCCTGGTCGTGGCCGAGGAGAAGATGTCCTGTGCCTATCCCCATCCGGCAGGGGCTTTTCTGACAATCTTCGATCATACCACGGAACAGCCCCTCTACCCAACCCTGATCTACATCTTCGCCATCGAGATGAACCGATTCATGACGACCCACGGCTATAAGAAAGAAGAGATCGCCCTGGTGGCCGTGAAGAACAAGAAGAACGCCATGGATCATCCTTCGGCCCAACTGCCCGCGGAGATTACCGTTCAGGACGTGCTCAACTCCGAGATCATGGCCTGGCCGGTCAACCGCCTCGATATCAGCCCGACGAGCGACGGGGCCTGCGCCTTAGTCCTGGCCGCAGAACATGTGGCCCGCAGGATCGACGAGAAACCCATCTGGATCGCCGGCGTGGGCTGGTGTCTCGATACCGCTTACTGGTGCACGCGCGACCTCTATTATCCCGACTATCTCGAGGTGGCCGCACGCCAGGCCTACCAGATGGCCGGCATCAGAGAACCGGCCAAAGAGATCCACGTGGCCGAACCCTACGACCCCTTCACCTACAAGGAACTCCATCACATCGAGGGGTTGATGCTGGCCCCGAGGGGAAAATCGGTCGACCTGCTCGTCAAAGGCCACTTCAACCGGGACGGAAACCTTCCCTGCTCGCCCTCGGGCGGTCTTCTGGGCGTGGGAAATCCCATTTCCGCGGCCGGCCTGATGAAGATCATGGAGGTCTATCTCCAGCTCAAGGGAAGCGCTGGAAAACGGCAGGTCCCGGGCAATCCTACCTGCGGCGTGGCCAATGCCTGGGGCGATCTCATGCAGGTGGGGACCGTCGTCGTCTTGAGAAAATAAGGAGGAGGTGAAACCATGGAGATCACGGATAAAATGGTAGCTCACACGGCCACGAAATTGACCGCTGAGGAGATCCTTGGAGGAAAAGTCCTCTCGGTAAAATGGGAGCCCAAATTGAAATATGCCTGGGACAACGGCCCGGCCATCGGCCGGTATCTCGCGGAGCTCAAAAACGGAAGGATCATCGCCAAGAAATGCGACAAATGCCACCGGATCATGCTCCCGCCGAGGATGTTCTGCGAACTCTGCTGGGTCCCGACCGGCGAATGGGTCTACGTCCAGGATACAGGGG
This sequence comes from Thermodesulfobacteriota bacterium, assembly GCA_026415035.1. Lineage (NCBI taxonomy): Bacteria > Pseudomonadati > Thermodesulfobacteriota > Thermodesulfobacteriota bacterium. Next base: position 53,974 of record JAOAHX010000009.1, read on the forward strand.
TGGTCAATGCCTGGATCATCGGCTACGTCGACTGGAAGGCGGCCCGCCTCGACATCAAGGGAGGGGTCCGTCCCATCACCCAGAGCATCATCGAAATCGACGGGGCCTCCAAGGGGATGGGCATCCTCCATCTCTTAAACGAGGTCGATCCGTGGAAGATCTATCGGGGCATGAAGGTGAAAGCGGTCTGGAAACCGCCGGAGGAGCGGATCGGGGCCATCACCGATATCAAATATTTCAAACCCATCGAATAAAATCCGAATGGCCAATATGGAAGATTCATCCTTTTGAGAATCGGGGTTGAGAATTTCACGCCGGTTTCGGTTTTCGAGATTCGGATTTCCGATTTCCTAAATCAGGAGGTGAAACCATGGCGTTGATCGAACGTCTTCAGAAGACCACGGACGTCACGTATTGGGAAGGCCAAATCCCGATGAACTATATCTACACGGTGGGCCGGGCCGGAGAGAAGTTCTTCCGGGAGATCATCAACGGAAAGCTCTTCGGGGCAAAATGCGAGGCCTGTGAGCTCCTCTACGTCCCCCCTCGAACCTATTGTGAGAAATGCTTTGCCCGGTTAGAGGACCATTATGTGGAGGTGGGGACGAAGGGGACGGTCCACACCTTCACCCAGTGCTGGGAGACCTTTGACGGCATCCGGAAAGAGACCCCCTCCATCGTCGCGGTGATCCGCATCGATGGCACCCAGGGAGGGCTCGTCCATTGGTTGGGCGAGGTCGACTTCAAGGACGTCTATATCGGCATGCCGGTCGAGGCGGTCTTCAAACCCAAAGAGGATCGCGAGGGAAGCATCCTGGACATCAAGTATTTCAAACCCACGAGATAATCTGCCCCCTCACCCCCCTCCCCGTGGGGGGGGTGAGGGGATTCGGGAGGCACCTATGGCACTCGACTTTGACCTGACCGAAGAGCAACAGATGCTTCGAAAAATGGTCCGCAATTTTGCGGAAAAAGAGATCGCTCCGGTGGCTCAGGAGCTCGATGAGAAAGAAGAGTTCTCCTACCACCTGACCAAGCGGATGGGGGAACTCGGCCTGTTCGGTCCCTTCGTTTCGGAGGAGTATGGGGGAAGCAATGTGGGGTACATCTCCTATATCATCGCGGTCGAAGAGATCGCCCGGATCGACGGGTCTCAGGCCGCCACCCTCGCCGCGGGGAATTCTCTCGGCATCGCTCCCATCTATTACTATGGGAACGAAGAACAGAAACAGAGGTGGCTTCCGGACCTCTGCGCGGGCAAGGCCCTTGCCTCCTTCGGCTTGACCGAGCCCAATGCCGGTTCCGATGCCGGGGCCTCCAAGACCACCGCCGTCCTCCAAGGAGACTACTGGGTGCTCAACGGATCGAAGATCTTCATCACCAATTCGACGACCGAGATCAGCAAGGTCTGTACGGTGCAAGCGGTCACCGGAAAACGCCCCGATGGCCGGCCCGAGATCTCCTGCATCCTCGTGCCGAACGGAACGCCGGGATTCACCACCAAGACCATGCACGGAAAGATGGTCTGGCGGGCCTCCAACACCGGCGAACTCTACTTCACCGATTGTAAGGTCCCCAAAGAGAACCTGTTGGGAAAACGGGGGGACGGATTTCACCAGATGCTGGCCACCCTGGACGGAGGAAGGCTCAGCATTGCGGCCATGGGACTGGGTGGGGCCCAGGGCGCCTTCGAGCTGGCCCTCAAATATGCCTCCGAGCGGGAGCAATTCGGCCGGCCCATCGGCACCTTTCAGGTCAACGCCTTCAAGCTCGCGGACATGGCCACGGAGATCGAGCTGGGAAGATTGCTCCTCTACAAGGCCTGCTGGCTCTGCGAACAGCATCGACCCTTCGGAAAGGAAGCGGCCATGGCCAAATTATATTGTTCCGAAATGTATCACCGCGTGGCCTATCAGGCCGTCCAGCTCCACGGAGGGTACGGGTTGATGAAGGAATATGGGGTGGAGCGTCACTACCGGAACCAGAAACTTCTCGATATCGGAGAGGGGACATCGGAAGTCCAGCGAATCGTCATCGCCAGACACATCGGCGTTCCGGGAAGGGCCCTCTAAAGGATGGCAGGAGAGGGCCTTCGCTTTCCTCTATTGCGATGAGGTCCGTTTTCTGCTAAGGTGATACCGCAATGAGTCTGGTCCAACGGATCCTCCAGGGAGATATTCGGGCGGCCTCCCGATTGATGCGGGACATCGATGATCGAATCCCCTCGGCGACGGACGCCCTGAAAGAGCTTTATCCGAGGACCGGGAGGGCCTATGTCATCGGGATCACGGGGCCACCGGGCTCCGGGAAATCGACCATCGTCGATAAGATGGTCGACATCTTCCGGAAGGAGGGAAAGACGGTCGGCATCGTGGCGGTCGACCCCACCAGCCCCTTTACCGGAGGGGCGATCCTCGGCGACCGGATCCGGATGCAGCGCCATGCGACGGATGAAGGCGTCTTCATTCGCTCCTTGGCCACCCGGGGTTCTCTCGGCGGTCTCTCCCGATCCACCCAGGACATCGTTAACGTCATGGATGCCATGGGAAAGGACATCATCCTCGTCGAGACCGTGGGCGTGGGGCAGGACGAAGTCGACATCGTCAACACGGCCCATACCTCGATCGTCGTCCTCATCCCAGGCCTGGGAGACGATATCCAGGCGATCAAGGCGGGGATCATCGAGATCGGAGATCTCTTCGTGATCAACAAGTGTGAACGCGAAGGGGCGGACAAGATGGAGCGGGACCTCCGGATGGTGCTCGAGATGGGGCGGAAGCGAGAGGACGGGTGGGACCCTCCCATCTTCAAAACCGAGGCGATCCTCGGGAAGGGGATCTTCGAACTGGTCTATGGCATTTACCGCCACAGGCAGGCTCTGGAACAGGGCCAGGGCCTCGAAAAGAAGCAAAAGGAAAGGGCCAAGACCCTCTTCTTGGAGGTTCTCGAGTCAGAGGTGATGACCCGGTTTATGGAGAAGATCCAATCCGATCCCCGATGGGAAAACCTCCTCGAAGCATTGGCCCATCGACGCCTCGATCCCTATTCCCTGGCCGAGACGATGATCGCCGAAGAACTCCGGAGTCCTTAACCCGTCTTCCCTGAGGATTGATCCTTTGGGCGTTGCATCTGAATTTTGGGGTTTGAGTTTTCCGTTTTGAATTTGAATGGGACAGGGGGGATCCACGCATGCGATCCATCGAAGCCATCCGAAAAGAGTTGGAGAGGAGAAGGGCCGAAGCCCTCTTGGGAGGGGGACAGGAGAAGATCGATAAGCAGCACAAAGAGGGGAAGCTGACTGCTCGGGAGCGACTGGACCTCCTCCTCGATCCAGGGACCTTCGTCGAACTGGACAAGTTCGTCACTCACCGGTGCACCGATTTCGGGATGGAGAAGAAGAAATTCTGGGGCGATGGCGTGGTCACCGGTTACGGGAAGATCCACGGTCGTCTCGTCTTTGTCTTTTCTCAAGACTTCACCGTCTTCGGCGGTGCCCTCGGGATGGCCTTCGCCGAAAAGATCTGCAAGATCATGGATCTTGCCATGAAGACCGGCGCCCCCATCATCGGGCTTAACGACTCGGGGGGGGCGAGAATCCAGGAGGGGGTAGAAAGTTTGGCCGGTTATGCCTACATCTTCCTTCGAAACGTCCTGGCCTCCGGCGTGGTGCCCCAGATCTCCGCGATCATGGGCCCTTGCGCCGGAGGAGCGGTCTATTCTCCTGCCATCACGGACTTCATCTTGATGACCAAGAAGACCAGTTACCTCCACATCACCGGCCCGGACGTGATCCGGGCTGCCCTCGGAAAGACCGAGACGCCCGATGGCAAACCGATCACCTCCGAGCTCCTCGGAGGGGCACAGGTTCATATGGAGAAAAGCGGCGTGGCCCACTTCGCCGGGGAGAACGACGAGGACACGATCCGGCTGATCAAGGAGCTCCTCAGCTTCCTGCCCCAGAACAACCGGGAAAAACCTCCGGTCATCGAATGTACCGATGATCCCAACCGGATGGAGGAGTCGCTCAAGACCGTCGTCCCTGAAGACTCTAAGAAGGCCTACGACATGAAGAAGATCATCTTGGGGACGGTGGATCACGGATATTTCCTCGAGGTCCAGAAAGATTGGGCCAAGAACATCGTCGTCGGTTTCGCCCGTTACAACGGGATGCCGGTGGGGATCGTGGCCAATCAGCCCAACTGGCTGGCCGGGTCCCTCGACCCCGACTCCTCGGTCAAGGCCGCCCGGTTCGTCCGGTTCTGCGACTGCTTCAACATCCCCTTGGTCACCTTCGTGGATGTCCCGGGATTTCTGCCGGGGATCGATATGGAGGCAAGGGGGATCATCCGCCACGGAGCCAAACTGCTCTACGCCTATTGCGAGGCGACGGTCCCCAAGGTCACGATCATCACCCGAAAAGGCTACGGGGGGGCCTACGACGTCATGTCCTCCAAACACATCCGGGGGGATATCAACTATTGCTATCCCACCGCGGAGATCGCCGTCATGGGCGCCGAGGGAGCGGTCAACATCATCTTCCGGAACGAGATCAAAGAATCCAGCAACCCCGAAGAGACCCGCAAGAGACTGGTCGAGGAATACCAGATGAAATTTGCCAGTCCTTACAAAGCGGCCGAATTGGGATATGTCGATGAGATCATCGAACCGGAGGAGACCCGTCCCAAGATCATCCAGGCCCTCGACATCCTAAAAACCAAGGTCGATACGAACCCTTGGCGGAAGCACGGTAACATCCCCCTTTAACAGGAAATCCGACCTCCGGAGGCCGAGATCGGACGTCCGGAGGGTGGAGGTGTGAATCATGTCCAAAAACATACGCGAAGAGATGGAGCGTTGGGAGAAGACGACCCTCCAGAAAGCGGTGTCCAAAGCCCCGGAGCGTCAACCCTCCTTCCAGACCACCTCCCATATCGAACTTAAACGGCTTTACACCCCCCTCGATCTCGGAGAGCTCGATTACTGCAGAGACCTGGGCTTCCCGGGTGAATATCCCTTCACCCGGGGCGTCCAGCCCACGATGTATCGGGGTCGCCTCTGGACGATGAGGCAGTATGCCGGGTTCGCCACGGCGGAGGAGACCAACAAACGATATAAATATCTCCTCGAACAGGGACAGACCGGTTTGAGCGTCGCCTTCGACCTCCCCACCCAGATCGGCTATGACTCCGACCATCCCCTTGCGGAGGGAGAGGTGGGCAAGGTCGGGGTGGCCATCGACACCCTAAAAGACATGGAGATCCTCTTCGACGGCATTCCCCTCGATCAAGTCTCCACCTCCATGACCATCAATGCGACCGCTGCCATCCTGCTTGCCATGTATATTGCCGTGGCGGAAAAACAGGGGGTCCCAAGCCATGTTCTTCAGGGAACGATTCAGAACGACATCTTAAAGGAGTATTCGGCCAGGGGGACCTACATCTACCCACCCCTCGAATCGATGCGGATCGTGACCGACATCTTCGCCTTCTGTAAGGAGCACGTCCCGCGATGGAACACCATCAGCATCAGCGGCTACCACATGCGGGAGGCCGGCTGCACGGCGGTCCAGGAGGTGGCCTTTACGCTTGCCGACGGCATCGCTTATGTGGAGGCCGCCATACGGGCTGGCCTGGATGTGGACTCCTTTGCCTCCAGGCTCGCCTTCTTTTTCTGTTGCCATAACAATTTCATCGAAGAGGTGGCCAAATTTCGGGCCGCTCGAAGGCTCTGGGCCAGGATCATGAAGGAACGGTTCAAGGCCAAGAGGGATGAATCGTGTATGCTTCGATTCCATACGCAGACCGCCGGATGCACCCTCACCGCCCAGCAACCCGAGAACAATGTCGTCCGGGTGGCCTTCCAGGCCCTTGCCGCGGTCTTGGGAGGGACCCAATCCCTTCACACGAATTCCAAAGACGAAGCCTATGCCCTTCCCACGGAGGAGGCCGTGAGGATCGCCCTGAGGACCCAACAGATCATCGCCTACGAAAGCGGCGTGGCAGAGATGATCGATCCCCTCGGGGGGTCCTATGCGGTGGAATCCCTCACCCACGAGATCGAAAGAAAGGCCCAGGAATACATCGACAAGATCGACGCCATGGGAGGGGCCATCAAGGCGATCGAATCGGGCTTCATCCAGGAGGAGATCGCCGAGAGCGCTTATCAGTATCAGAAAGAAATCGAAACCAAAAAACGGATCATCGTGGGGCTGAACCAATTCCAGATCGAAGAAGAGCCTCTCAGGGACATCCTGAAAATCGACCCCGAGATCGAACGGTACCAGAAAGAGAAACTGGCCAGGGTCAAAGGGGAGCGAGATCAGGCCAGGGTGAGGGAAACCTTGGGCGCCTTGAAAAAGGCGGCTCAAGGGACTGAAAACATCGTCCCCCGGATCCTTGAGGCCGTGAAAGCCTACGCCACGCTGGGAGAGATCTCGGACGTCCTGAGGGAGGTGTTCGGGGAGTACCGGGAACGGTAATCCCTCAAGGCCCCGATATCCTGTTCCGCGTCATCATCAAAAAGCTCTCGATCAGGCCGGAGGTGACAGATGCCCCGAAAAATTAGAGTCCTCATCGCAAAACCCGGATTGGATGGCCACGACAGGGGGGCCAAGGTCATCGCCCGGGCCCTCCGGGATGCGGGCATGGAAGTGATCTATACCGGGATACGTCAGACTCCGGAACAGATCGCCAATGCCGCCATCCAGGAAGGGGTCGACATCGTCGGTCTCTCGAGCCTCTCGGGGGCCCACATGAGCCTCTTCCCGAAGGTGGTTCAACTCCTCAAAGAGAAGGGGGCGGAAGATATTCACGTCTTCGGAGGAGGGATCATCCCCGTGGATGACATCCCTCGTCTCAAGGAGGTCGGGATTCGTGAAATCTTCTTGCCGGGGACCTCGACCGAGGAGATCATTCACTACATCCGGGAGAATGTAAAAACCACCTGAATATTCAAATCCCTCGTGCCACTTTCTAAGGTCGGAGGGAAAGGAGCGAGACATGCTGAAAAAAATCGACCACATCGCCATCGCCGTCCACAACCTCGAAGAGGCCGCCAGGTTCTATCAAGAGGTGATGGGCCTCACCCTTTCGGGAGTGGAGGTGGTCACCGCTCAGAAGACCCGAGTGGGTTTTTTTAAGATCGGAGAGTCCAACATCGAACTGGTCCAACCCACCGAACCCGATTCCCCCCTGGTAAAGTTCTTAGAGACGAAAGGCCAGGGGATTCACCATATCTGCTTCGAAGTGGATGATGTAGAATCGGAAGTGAAGGCGTTCCTCGAAAGGGGGGCGACCATGGTGGATCAAAAACCCCGGCCTGGAGCCCACGACTCCAAGGTGGCCTTCGTCCATCCCAAGTCGACGGGCGGGGTACTGATCGAACTCTGCGAGCATCCCAAAGGGCATTAAGACCCAGCAGAAGGGGACGATTTGGGGAAAAAGGGTCCCTGTTGGAGGCCGAGCCGAAAGGCCCGGGGCGTACAGCCCACGATCTTCTTGAAGACCTTGGTGAAATAACTCTGGTCTGAAAACCCCACCTCCTGGGCGATCCGGGCGATTGGCAGCTCCTCATTGAAGAGAAGGCTCTTGGCCTTCTCGATCCTCACCTTCGAGAGGTAATCGATGAGGGTCATCCCCAGCTCCTCCTTGACGATGTGGCTTAAGCGGGAGGCGCTGAGAAAGACCTCTTTGGCGACCCGTTCCACGGTGAGGGGCTCGTTACAGTGGGTCTCGATAAATTGCATCGCCTTTTTCAACCGCTGGTAATTTCTCGCATTTCGCGTCTGGTAGATCCGGTCGGTGATCTTGTCGAGGACTTTGACGATCCACAGACAGAGCTCCTCCTGGTTCCGAATCCTCGAAAGCTCCGTGACAAACCCATACCGTAAACCGAGCATCTCCTCCGTCTTTGCACCTGCTTCCACGGCGGCCCGAGAGAGGATGATGAGGAGTTCGAGGGTGGAAACCTTGAGGAGCTCGAAATTTTCGAGGTACTGGATCAGGACGATGGCCAGGAGCTGATAGAGGATCTCCTTGGCTCCAGCCTTATCGCCCAACCGGATTCTGGTGACAATTTCCCTTTCCCGTTCATAGAACCGTCTGCTCAGGAAACCCGGGGTGAGTTCCCGATCGAAATCCTTCAGATCCTGGATCTGATCGGCAATCTTCCCTTGAAGATTCTGGGCTTCCCTCACCTTGAGCAGATCGCCAAGGTCGGGATCGGAAAGCTGATCGGCCATTCCGAAAAGCAGTTGAGAGACCCCCTTCACCTCTTCGTCCTTCAGGACCGGAAGGCCCCTAAGGGAAGATCGGAGGCGTCGAAGGTTGAGGGAGGGTCCCCCATGGATGGCCTGCAACTCCTCAGGTTCCAGTTCGGAGGGAGGGATGAGCAAAAAGGGAGAGGCCACGAGCGAGCCGACGACTCGCCCCCGGTGGAGAATGGGGCAAACCATTTGCATGACCACATAGCAGCATTTTGAGAGGATCGGCTCCCCCCACCGGAGGGCTTCGCGAAGGGCCTCCCGTTGAACCTTCCGACAGATCCTCCTCTGAGTCTGACCGGGTCGAATCGACGCGCAGAAATTCGAAGGGCTTTGGAAATACCTCGACCTCCAGTAGAGATGTCCGTCCCGGCCATAAAGGCGCAGGGGGATCCGTGTGGTCTGAACGAATCTTTTGAGCTGACGGTCGGTTTCGCCGGAGATCCGTAGCTTAGGGCTCGGTGGGAGGGATCTCATGATCGTCGATATTCAGGAGCTGCCTCACCATCGCCGGGGCGGAGGTGGCCTCCCGACAGTACCCATCCGCTCCGATGTTCTTGGCAAAGATCGGGGTGACCGGAGCTCCTCCTACCAGGGTCTTCACCTGTTTGATTAAGCCAGAGGCATGGAGGCGTTCGATGGTGAACTTCATCCAGCTCATGGTGGAGGTCAGCAGGGAGGACATGGCCAAGATCTTAGCCTCATGCCTTTCGATCGCCCGGATAAACCGCTCGGGAGGAACATCCACGCCGAGATCGATCACCTCAAAGCCATTCCCCTCGAGGAGGATGACCACCAGGTTCTTCCCGATATCGTGAAGATCGAATTTCACCGTTCCGATGACGACCTTGGCCATCTTGTGGTTCTTTCGCTCCTGAAGCAAGGGCCGAATCACATTTAACCCGAATTGGAGGGCCCTGGAGGACATCAGGAGTTCCGGAATGAAGAAATCCCCCCTCCGGAACCGCTCGCTGGCCTCGAGCATGCCGGGGATGAGCCCTTGATTCAGAATTCGGAAGAGATCCACTTGATCACGGACCAGCCCCTCAGTGAGTTCCCGGACCGCCTTGCCATCCCTGGAGACCACGGCCTGTTGAAGGGCCGCCAACCGCTTTTCAACGGCCATAGGAGGAGGGAAGGCACCTCTTTCGATATCTGGGGGGTCGCGACGGAGACGAGGAATCATAGGTCAAAAAACATCTCTTGTTCGACGGTCTGATGAGGACGGATCAGAAGGAAATCCCGGTCCCATGGCCCCTGGACCAACTTCCGAAAGAGATCGGGAGAGCCCTTGAGCTCTTCGAAAGAAATCCCCAAAAATTCAGCGTTCTGCCTGGCCACCGCCCGATAAGGGTCTGGGGGATAGACTCCCGTATCGATGAAGACGATCCGGGTATAATGTTTCATCTCCTCGTTCAGGACCCACCGGGCCGTCTCCTTCCCGTAAGCCTTCTCATAGGACTCATATTTTGAAATAGGGGTCTGACCCTTCTCGATCCAGCCCGGGGTGAGATAATAGGTCCCCGGATGCTCCTTCGACTGGCGCTGGTAAGATTCTACCGACCCGAGAAAGAGGGAGATACAATCGTGCACCTTGGGGATGATGAGCGGGTGGAAGGTCGATGACACCCCTACGATCCCGTTGCTACAGAGCCCGTACCCCAGGACGATCCCCTCATAGGGCTGAGAGGAAACCTTCTCGATCTCCCGTTGAATGGCCTGCCCCATCTGCTCAGGGGTCCGGTGCAACCCGTAGTCCAAAAAGACAAACTCCGTTTTCCCGTCCTGGAACCGCCTGAACTCCCTTTCCATAACGGAACAGGCCAACACAAACAATCTTGGCCCTCCCATGGTGGAACCCACGCTCCCTTCATGTTTCGAATCTCTTTTGGATCGCTCCACCCCCCATTGTAAACGGAACCCCCCAGGAAGTCAATCGCTCCCCGCCCCCCTGGACATAGCAGGATTTTACCAAAATTGAGCAAGATTATACAAGAGACGGGAACGCCCTTCATGGGATAAAAATAGGGGGAGGATAGGATCTCATGGAAGAGATGAAACCTCGTGATCGGATATTGACGGCCCTTAAAAGGGGGATGCCGGACCGGGTCCCGTGGATCGAAAATGACATCGAAGAAAATCTTCAAGAGAAAATCATGGGGACCACCCAATTTACGCCCGGCGAGCTCTGCGAACGACTGGGCATGGACGGTTTCGGCTATCACTTCCCGATGGGCGGACAGGCCACCGCTGGACAGGCCCTTCAATCGGCCAAGGGGTTCAAAGAGAACTATTATTACCCTCCGAAAGTCACCTTTGATTTTGTCCCCCCTTGGATTGCCGAGATGGGCGTGATCCCCGAAACCGGTCGCACTTATATCAAAAAAGGGCTCCTGACGTCTCCGGACTCCCTCCAACTGTTCGATGAATATCTCCCAGACCCAGATCACCCGGCACGATATGAGGCGGTTGCAAAATGGCTCGCCCAGTATAAAGGGGACTATGCCGTGTTCGCGAGAATTCGTCTGGGGTCTGCCTCGATGCTCGAAAGCATGGGCATCCTCGAATTCGCCTACAATGTGTATGACCGCCCGGATCTGGTCAAGGAGGTCCACCGGAGATTCTCCGAGTGGTCCGCGAGGGTCGTCGAACACCTGAATCAGCTCGACTTCGACTTCTTCTGGGCCAACGACGACCTCGCCGATACGAAAGGGCCTTGGATGAGTCGGGAGATGTTCCAGGAATTCTTCCTCCCCTACCAGCGCATCGTGGCCAGCGCCATCAAGAAACCTTGGATTTTTCACAGCGACGGAAACATCCTTCCCCTTTTGGAAGACCTCCTGACCTTGGGGATGAGCGGGATTCATCCCATTCAGCCTGCGGCCATGGACATCGGTCAGATCAAGGCCCGATATGGCCATCGGGTCTGTATCGCCGGAAATATCGATCTGGATTACACCTTGACCCTCGGAACCCCTGAAGAAGTGGAACGGGAAGTTCGGGATAGGATCCTCATCGCAGGGAAAGGGGGAGGATACATCATCACCAGCGCCAATAGTCTGACCGACTATTGCAAGGTCGAAAATGTCTGGGCCATGGCGAGGGCCATCAAAAAATACGGCAAGTATCCCCTGCCCGAAGAAGGCGTTCCTGGGAAGATGGGAACGTCCTGATCCATTCCCATCTTGAAGCGAGGAGGACGAGAAACCCTACCCCTGAACCCAAACCATCCAGACGGAGAAAGGAGGCCAAAGATGGAAAAATCGAGGAGGAAGTTTTTAAAGGCGTTGGGCGTCACTGCATTAGGCGCCGGGGCAATCCTTCCCAAACCGAAGAGGAGCCATGCTCAGACCAAAACCTTCAGGTGGCGGTTAACGACCGCTTGGCCAACCGGGATCCCTCTCTTTACCGATATGGCGAAGGTCTTGCCGGACGTGGTCAAAAAATTGAGCGGAGGCCGGATGACGATCGATATCTTCCCTGCCGGGGCCATCGCTCCCGCCTTGGAAGGCGTTGATGCTGTGAGAAGAGGGGTATGCCAGATGGCCCATACCTGGCCAGGATACGATATCGGCATTCACCCCGCCACCTGCTTGCTCGGAGGGTATGCAGGAAGCCCCAACTCGGAAGTGATGATCCACTGGATGTATAGCGCTGAGGGTTACAAGCTCTGGCAAGATTTCCGACTGGAAAAATTCGATGTCATCTCTTTCCCGGGAGGGTTACGGCCCACCGAGGTCTTTGCCCATTCCCACAAACCCATCCGAACTCTGGCCGACCTCAAGGGCATCAAATTCCGGACGGTGGGGGCCTGGGCAGACATCCTGCCCAAATTAGGGGCATCGGTCATCACCCTCCCGGGCGGCGAGGTGTTGCCGGCCTTGGAGAGAAAGGTCATCGATGCCACCGAATGGGCTTGCGCGGGCGAAAATCTGCCGATGGGGTTCCACGAAGTGGCTAAGTATGTCATCATCCCTGGGATCCACCAACCCAGCGCTCCCTTTGAATTTGTCATCAATAAAAAAGCGTGGGAAGAGCTTCCCGAGGACCTCAAAGCCATTATCGAGGAGGCGGCCAAAATTACCACCCTGATGTCCTGGACGAAGATCGGGATCCTGGATATGGGGGCGATGGAGGTGTTCAAAAAGAGAGGAAATATCATCATCGAATTGGCCCCTGAAGTTCAGGCGGCCGCTTATAAGTTGGGGCGGGAATGGGCGGATGCTCATGCCGCCAAAGATCCCTGGTTCAAGCGAATTTTGGATTCTCAGAGGAAGTTCGAAGAGGGATGGAAAAGCATTGAGAAAATAAGATTTTTAAAATACGATTGAGTCGTCTCGGGGCCAGGGAGTCCCACCCCTTCTACCCTGGCCTGAGCCTCCCTCGTTGTCAAAGAAAGGAGAGCGATCTTATCATGCTCGCTTCCGTCACGAAGACCATCGATTCAATCAGCCAGTGGTCTGGAAAGGCCGTGGCGTGGCTGATTCTGCCCAATGTGCTCGCCTTGGTCTACGAGGTCATCGCGAGATACATCCTCCAACGTCCGACGATATGGTCTTACGAGGTCACTTACTTCCTCTATGGCACCCATTTCCTCATCGGAGCGGCCTTCGTCCTCCTTCTCAAAGGCCATATCCGAATCGACGTCCTCTATATGCATCTCTCCCCAAGGGGAAGGGCTTTGATCGATGTGCTGGGTTACCTCATCCTCTTCTTTCCCGTGGTCCTGGCCCTCATCTACGCGGGGACGGAGTTTACGATCCAATCTTTCCAGATGGGAGAAAAATCGGGGGCCAGCCCTTGGCGGCCCCATCTCTACCCTTTTAAGGCCGTGTTGGTCTTAAGCTTCTTTCTTCTCCTGCTTCAGGGCGTCTCTGAATTTTTACGGAGTTTGAATCTCCTCCTGAAAGGAAGAGAGTAATGGGTTCAGAATATCTTCCCCTTCTGATGTTCCCTTGCATGCTGATCTCCATCTTCGCCGGCTTTCCGGTGGCCTTTGCGTTGATGGGCATTGCCTTCCTGTTTGGCCTCGTCGGATTTGAGGGAGGGATCTTTCCGATGTTGATCCGGCGGGTTTACAGCCAGGCAGAAAACTATGTCCTCGCGGCGGTTCCCCTATTCGTATTTATGGGCACCCTGCTCGAGCGATCCGGGATCGCCCATAAACTCTTCAATGCCATCAGCATCTGGACGGGCCGTCTTAGGGGTGGCCTGGCGATGGCCACGGTGCTCATGTGCACCATCATCGCCGCCTGTACTGGGATCATCGGGGCCTCCGAGGTAATGGTCGGCGTCATGGCGATCCCCGCCATGTTGAAACGGAATTACCGACACAGTCTCATCTGCGGAACGATCTGTGCCGGCGGATCGCTGGGGACCCTGATCCCTCCCAGCGTCGTCACCGTCGTCTATGGCCCGGCCGCCGGGTTGTCGGTGGGAAGACTCCTCATCGCCAGCATCTTCCCGGGACTCCTCCTGTCCTTGATCTACCTCGTTTATATCGGGATCCGATCCTATCTCTCCCCCTCGATCGCCCCTCCCGTTCCCGTGGAGGAGTTGAGGATCCCGATCAAAGAAAAAATCTCCATGACCGCAACGGCCCTTCTCCCACCCCTTCTCCTCATCTTTGCCGTGATGGGAAGCATCGTCTTTGGTCTAGCAGCCCCGACAGAGGCCGCAGCCTTGGGCGCCTTCGGGGCGCTGGTCTTAACGGCGATATATGGCCAACTGACCCTGCAGTCGTTAAAAGAGACGGTCTTTCAAACCTTGAGAATTACCAGCATGATGATGTTGATCCTCACAGGCGGATATATGTTCAGCGGCGTCTTTTTAGGATTGGGAGGAGGGGATGTAACGGAAAAGATCTTGATGGGCCTTCCTTTCGGTCGGGGAGGGATTTTAGTCCTCTTTCTCGCGATTGCTTTTCTGTCGGGGTTCTTTCTGGATTGGGCCAGTATTCTGCTTGTCTTCATCCCCATCTTTTCTCCGATCATCGTAAAATTGGGGTTCGATCCCATCTGGTTCGGAATCCTCTTCATCATGATGATTCAGACCTCCTATCTGACTCCGCCCCTGGCGCCCGCGATCTTCTATCTAAAGTCGATCGTGCCGCCTGAAGTGACAATGCGAGAGATGTTTTATGGGGTGATCCCCTATGTCCTCCTTCAGCTCACGGGTATCTTCCTGGTCGCTCTCATTCCCCAAATTGCCTTATGGCTCCCTTCGAAGATCATAGGTTGGTAAAGGCCAAACCCTAAAGGGGGATCGTATGATGACTCATAAAGAACGGATGCTGAAGGCTGCCCGAGGGGAGTGGGCCGATCACCTCCCCTGGGTTCCCCGGATCGACCTCTGGCACAATTCAAACGCCATGCATGGCACGTTACCCAAACCATTTAAACCGGACGCCACGCTGGACGAGATCGCAGATTACATCGGCGGGGGGTACCACAAAATCGTCCCAGAGTTTCTTAAGGTCCGCTCACCCGAAGACAACATTGACCGCGGGATAGGGGTGTATCGTCTCTGGGGGATGGCCTACCGGCCAGAACTGGTAGGCGTGGAACGGGAGGTCAAAAAAGAAGGGGATGCCACCCGCGTCACTTACCACACTCCTCTGGGGTCCGTCTCTTGCACCTATATTTATACGGAGGAGATGAAACGGGCGGGTGCCTCCATCACCTGGATTACCGAACACGTCATCAAAGAACCGAAGGACTATAAGGTGGTCGGTTACATATTCAAGAATATAAAGATCCATCCCGATTATGAAAATTACCTGGAATTTCAGAGGAAGGTGGGGGACAAAGGATTTGCGGCAGCCTTTGCGAACCTATCGGCCAGCCCGATGCATCACATCATGAAAGAATTCCTCGATGCAACGAAATTTTATCTCGAGATGTACGATCATCCCAAAGAGATGCAGGGCCTCTGCGAGGATATGGAACCGTATTTCGACCAAATCTTCCGAGTCCTCGCTGACTCCCCGGCAGAGGTCATCTTCTCGGGGGCCAATTTTGATGAAATGATCACTTACCCCCCCTTCTTCCGGGATCACATCATGCCCCATCTTCAAAAATTAGCAGACCTGCTCCACCCTAAAGGAAAACTGCTCCTCTGCCATTGCGACGGCGAAAACAAAGGGCTCCTCGATCTCATCCCCGAGAGCGGCATGGATATTGCGGAAGCCATCTGCCCGCAACCCATGACCAAAGTCACCATCCGAGAAGTGAAACAGGCCTTCAGGGGAAAGGTGACCATTTTTGGGGGGGTCCCCTCCGTGGCCTTGATGGAAGAGAGCATGTCGGATGAAGAGTTTGAGCATTTTATGAAAAACTTATTCAACGAAATCAAACCGGGAGATCGGTTCATCCTGGGAGTCAGCGATACCACCCCACCCGGGGCCAAATTTGAGCGGCTTTTGCGGATCACAGAGATGGTCCAGGACTGGGGAAGGCTACCGATGATCGATTGAAGAAGGAGGAGAACAATGCTGGATCAGGAGAAATTTTATACTGGACTTTCCCAGGGCAAGGTGGATGAGGTGAAGCGATTGGTTCAGGAGGCGTTGGAGGGGGGCGTCCCGGTGGATAAAGTCTTAAAGGAGGGCCTTCTTGCGGCCATGGACCGCATTGGCGCCCGATTCAAGAGCGGAGAAATTTACATTCCCGAGGTCCTGATCGCGGCCCGGGCCATGCATGCAGGGATGGCCGTTCTCAAACCGATCCTCTCCCAATCCTCAACCAAACAGGCGCAGAAGGTGCTCATCGGGACCGTAAAGGGCGACCTCCATGATATCGGAAAGAATCTCGTGGTGATGATGCTGGAGGGAGGGGGCTTTGAGGTGGTCGACCTGGGGATCGATGTCCCTGCCAACAAATTCATCGATGCGATCAAAGCCCATCAGCCCCAGGTGGTCGGGATGTCAGCCCTGCTGACGACCACGATGATCGAGATGAAAAACACGATTCAGGCCATCGAATGGGCTGGCCTGAGGAATCAGGTGAAGGTCATCGTCGGAGGAGCCCCGGTGACCCAGAAGTTTGCCGACGATATCGGAGCCGATGGATATGGCCCTGATGCGGCCTCGGCCGTCGATCTGGTCCGAAGGCTCCTGGCAGAGTAGGGGGAGGCGGTGACTCCTGATTCCCTTAAGGAATTCTACGAGGCTTTGAAGAATACCGATCTTCGAGTCATGGAGGGCCTCGTCAAAAAACATCTCGATCAGGGAGCCTCTCCGCTGGTCCTTCTCAACGACGGCCTGATCGGCGCGATGGCCCTCATCGGCCAAGAATTTAAAGCCTCTCAAATTTGGGTCCCGGAGGTCCTATTGGCCGCGAGAAACATGCACAGGGGAATTGAACTCCTCAAACCGGAATTGATGAAGCAAAAGGCCGAGCCCAAGGGAAAATTCCTCATCGGGACCGTCAAAGGGGATATTCACGATATCGGGAAGAACCTCGTCTCCATGATGATGACCGGTGCGGGTTACGAGGTCATCGATTTGGGCATCGATGTCCCCCCAGAGCGATTCGTCCAGGCGATCGATCAACACCATCCAGACCTCGTCGGTCTTTCTGCCCTCTTGACCACCACCATGCTCGAGATGAAGGAGGTCATTCGGGTCGTCCGGCAGACCTTCCCGGCCCCACCCAAGATCATCATCGGAGGGGCACCGGTCACCCAAGGGTTCGCCGACGAGATCCAGGCGGATGGCTACGGCGAGGATGCCGTCCGGGCCGTGGAACTGGCAGACCGACTCCTACAACCTAAAGGTCGAAACTCATGAAAGGTTCCCTTGTGACACCGAAACGAAGGTTTCTCTCAGGTCTGTTTGGGGGGAGAAAAGGAGACCGCATCTCTGTCGGAAACCCCACTTCCATCGTCTCCTTGGAATTGATGGAGAAGGTGGGGGTCTATTTTCCGGAAGCTCATCTGAATGCCGAGCAGATGGCCGTCCTGGCCGCGGGGGGATATGAGATCCTGGGGTTCGACTCCATCATGCCGGAATTCAGCGTTCAACAGGAGGCCGAGGCCCTTGGCTGTGTGGTCGACTGGGGAAGCCCCACGATGATGCCCGATGCTAAAACCCATCCCGCCCAGGAAATTGAGGACCTTGTCATCCCCGAAAACCTTCTTGAAAAACCCTCCATGAGGGTGGTCTTGGAAGCCCTTGAACTTTTACGAAAGAGATACGGAGACCGGGTTGCCCTTATCGGAAAGGTGATGGGTCCCTGGACGATCTCCTACCATCTGGCCGGGGTGCAGAATTTTCTCATATGGACGATCACGGAGCCAGATAAAGTGAAGGGATTTCTCGAACGCTTGAAAGAGGTGACGATCACCTTTGCCAACGCCCAGTTGAAGGCAGGAGCGGATGTGGTGGTCGTGGCCGATCATGCGACAGGCGACCTGGTCAGCCCAAAGACCTACAAGGACTTTTTGCTTCCGGTCCATCAGGAGATCAATCAAAGAATCGGGGGCCCAACGATTCTCCACCTCTGCGGAAATTGTTCCGATCGCCTCCGCCTCTTTGTGGAGGCGGGGTTTGATGCCTACCATTTTGAATGGCAGGTGGACTCGAAAAAAGCGGTCGAGGTGGTCAACCACGAGATGTCCCTTATCGGAAATATCGCGAACAAGAACGCCCTCTTCGGAGGGACGCCGGAGGACGTTTACCGACAGGCCCGCTATAGCATCGAGGCCGGCGTGGACATCCTTGCCCCGGAATGCGCGGTTCCCCTGCAGACCCCTGTCGAAAATCTGAAAGCCATCGTCGCCGCAGCGAAGGAAGGCTATCCAACCGCTTAATAAAGCAAGGGAGACAATTGACCATGCTCATCGTCGGAGAATCGATCAACGGAACCATCCCTAAGGTCGGAGAGGCCATCCTGAACCGGGACGAAACCTTTCTCAAACAATTGGCCAGGACCCAATACGAATGCGGGGCCCACTTTCTGGACGTCAATGCGGGCGTGGCAAGCGGCCATGAGGTGAGGGATTTGCCCTGGCTGGTGGACCTCGTTCAGCAAGAGGTCCCCATCCCCCTGATGATCGATAGCGCCAACCCTGAAGCCCTCGCCTCTGCCTTACAGGTCTATCGGCATTCGGAACCCCCGATCTTGAATTCCATTTCAGGGGAACAGGCGAAATGGGATCGCCTTTTCCCCCTCGTCATCGAAAGGCGTTGCAAGGTCGTCGTCCTCCTGATGGACGATCAAGGAATTCCAAAATCCCTTGAAGAAAAATTGACCATCGCTCAAAGGTTGTATAAAAAATTGGTCGACGCCGGACTCCCTCCCGATCACGTCTTCTTCGACATCCTGGTCTTATCGATTGCGGTCGAACCCGAGGCGGCCCTCGTTGCCCTCAAGACCATGCAGACCATCCGTTCGCATTTTCCAAACGCCCACCTCATCTGCGGGGTGAGCAATGTAAGCATGGGGCTTCCTGCAAGAAGACTGATCAACCGGACCTTCCTGACCATGGCCCTCGCCTCCGGCTTGGATACCCTCCTGATCGATGTCCGGGATCAGGCCCTCATGTCCTCCCTCTATGCGGCCAAAGCCCTCCTCAACGAGGATCCTTACTGCCTTGAATATTTAAAGGCTTATCGAGAGCAAAAACTCCTTCCCTGACCCCTTTCCCTGTCTGAAAAAAAGTCGATATCCCTTGACAAGACCAGAGGGCTTTAGTAATATTACGCCAAATTGGACAACGCTGTTCTATTAATAGAACCACTGGATCCCCGGCCCTTAGAAAGGGTCCCGAAGTATTAGGGATATCGAAACGGGAAAGTCGGCCAGTCTCATAAATCTTAGGATCAAAGGAGGGATGAAACGGATCAGCATCGGGAGGAGATCAATTTTGAGCCAAAGAGAAAGGAGGTCTTCACCATGAGGCACAAAAAAGGTTTAGCGGGAGTCGTAAGCGTTATTCTCTTTGTGGGGCTAATGGTTTCGGTTTCCTTATTCGAAAAGGCCCACGCTCAAGAGGTGAGGCTGAGGGTCGCTACCTATTTCCCACCTCCCTCCATGCAGTCCAAACTTTTAGAGGAATTTTGTCGCGAACTCGAAAGCCGCACCGGGGGCCGGGTGAAGGTGGATTTCTTTGCCGGAGGCTCGCTCTTTCCACCCGTGGCCACCTTTGACAATGTCGTCTCTGGAGTGGCCGATATTGGATACTCCCATGTCTATTACACGCCGGGTCGAATGCCGGTCACCGAGGCCGTGGGGCTTCCTCTGGCCTACCCCAGTGCCTGGGTGAGCGGCCAGGTGATGAACGATTTCTACAATCAGTTCAAACCCAAGGAGTTCGATCCTGTGAAGGTCCTCTGGATGAACACCTCGCCTCCGAGTGCCATTGCCACCTCCAAAAAGGCGATCCGGAGGCTTGAAGACCTGAAGGGGTTGACCATCCGGGCCCCGGGAGTGGCCGGAGAGGTGATCAAAGCCCTGGGCGGGACGCCGGCGCCCACGCCCATGCCCGAGGTTTACGATGCGATCTCCAAGGGCGTGCTCGATGGGGAGGCCTCCAATTTTGAAACCCTCCGGACCTTCCGTTTTGCCGAAGTGGTGAAGTTCTCCACCTCGGTCTGGCAGATCACCAATCCCTTCCCCTTCTACTTGATCATGAATAAGGAGAGCTACCGGAAATTGCCAGCGGATATCAAACCCATCTTCGACGCCCTGGTGGGAGAGTACAAGGAGCAATACCTCTTGATGTGGAATGCCGTGGATTTTGCGGGAAAAGATTACGGGGTGGAAAAGAAGGTGGAATTCATCGAACTCTCCCGGGAGGAAGTCACCCGATGGAAGGCGGCTGTCGAGCCGGTCATCGATGCCTACATCAAACGCATGACCGCCCGGGGACACACCGAAGCAGAGGTGAAGGGTTGGATCAAATTCCTGCGAGATCGAATCGACTTCTGGACGAAAAAACAGATTGATTTCCGGATTGCATCCCCCGCTGGGCCCCCTGAGATTAAACCCGAGGCCCTTTTGAGAAGGTAGAGTCGGCGATTCTCCACCAGAATGGAATGAGGGGGTTCTTTGAAAAGAAGGACCCCCATCCCCCTTTTGGGCAAGGGCAAGACAAAAACGGGGCCCTTGCCCAAAATCTTAAAAGGAGACGACCGTGCCATCCAAGTTCGATGCCTTGACCCGTCAAGTGAGCGCCCTCTTTGAATGGATCGGAGTGGTTGCCATGCTGGTGATGATGGTGATCACCTGCGTCGATGTCATAGGAGCGAAGGTCTTCCTCTGGCGCCTCCTCGGTGCCATCGATATCGTCCAGCTGGCCCAGATCGTGGCCATCTCCTTTGCCACCAGCATGACCCTCATCATCGGCCGCCACATCCAGGTCGAATTTTTTGTCAACCGTCTCCCGAAACGGGCCCAAGGGGTCATCAATGGAGGGATCTCCCTTCTCTCTTTGGCCTTTTTCCTTTTGATCATCTGGAGGCTCTCTCTGGCCGGATACACTTTCAAGGTCTCCGGCGAACACAGCGCCACGGCCTACATCCCCTACTATCCCTTTGCCTTCGGCATTGCCCTCGCCTGTATCCCCGTCTGTTTCGTATTGACCCAGGAGTTTCTCAAATCTCTTCGCAAGGTGGTCCAGAAATGAGTCCCACAACGGTAGGCATCTTCGGCATCATCATTCTCATCCTGCTATTTCTCCTCCGGATGCCCGTGGCCTTTGCGATGGGCCTGGTGGGTTTTGCCGGCTTCGCCTATCTGTCTTCCCCTTCGGCCGCCTTCGGACTCCTCGGTCGAGACATCTTCGATTATTTCTCCTCTTATCCCTTGAGCGTCATCCCCATGTTCATCCTCATGGGGACCTTCGCCTTTGCCTCGGGGATCAGCCGAAGGCTCTACCAGACCACCTATGCCTGGGCCGGACAGTACCGGGGCGGGCTGACGATCGCCACCATCTTCGCCTGCGCCGGATTCGGCGCCATTTGCGGATCGAGCACGGCCACGGCGGCCACGATGGGCCAGATCGCGCTGCCGGAGATGAAGAAATATAAATATGATGACACCCTCGCCACAGGGGCCGTGGCCGCCGCAGGGACCCTCGGCATCTTGATCCCCCCGAGCACCGTCTTCATCATCTACGGAATCCTGACCGAACAATCGATCGGAAAACTCTTTATCGCGGGCGTCCTTCCGGGGATCATCCTGACTCTCCTCTTCGCCGCCACCGTCGTGATCCTGTGTGCGATCAATCCTTCCATTGGACCCGCAGGCCCCCCGACCACGTTCGGGGAAAAGTTAAAATCGATCACAGGGATCATCGAAGCCCTCATCCTCTTCCTTCTTGCCATTGGGGGGCTTTTCCTCGGCTGGTTCAGCCCCACTCAGGCAGGGGCCATCGGTGCGGGAGGGGCTTTATTGATCGGGCTGATACGAGGACAGTTGACCTGGCGGTCCTTCGCCGAGGCCTGTAAGGAAGGTTTACGGACTTCTTGCATGGTCATCTTCATCATCACGGGGGCGGTCATCTTCGGCCGTTTCATGGCGGTTTCGAGGATCCCTTTCCTTTTGGCCGATTGGCTTGGGAGCCTGCCGCTGTCTCCCATCGTGATTATCAGCATTATCATCTTCATCTATTTTATTGGCGGTTTCTTCATGGATTCGATGGCCCTCATCGTTCTCACCATCCCCATCTTCTATCCCCTCGTCAGGAAACTGGGCTTCGATCCCATCTGGTTTGGGGTGATCATCGTGCTCGTGGGTGAGATGGGCGTCATCACCCCGCCCGTCGGGGTCAACGTTTTTGTCATTAAAGGAATAGCCACCGATGTCCCCCTGGAGAATATTTTCAAAGGGATCTTTCCCTTCCTCGGGGCATTGATCGTGATGACCATCATCATGATGATCTTTCCCCAGCTCGCCACCTATCTTCCGAGCTTTATCACCTATTGAGAAAGGCTCGGAGGCGATGAAACATTTAAAGGACGAGATCCATGAACTCCAGAGAAAGGGTTTTGACGACCATCCAGCATAAGGAACCGGATCGGGTCCCCCTCTTTTTCAACTCCATCGAGGCCTCTTTCGTCCGGGCCATCGGAGGAGGCGATATGGTGAAAACCTGGCTCGAGCTGGGAGTGGACATCTTCGTCATCGCCCGACGTTCATGGTGTGAGGGGAAACCGACCGGATTGGGCTATGCCCCTGACCCCCCTCCTCCGGAAGACTCCTTGGGTGGGGCCATCTATGCAGGCTGGAACGGAGTGGATGAGTTCGGAAGGAGGTGGGAGCACGGGAGATACCTCGGTGGGGCCGTGGCCACAAGAGAGGACCTCCTCAGATACTCTCCCGAACTCAAACTGGAACAACGTTACAATCGGTCCCAGTTCGAGGCCTGGAAGAGGGAGTATTCGGACCATGCCTTCGCCCTCTTCTCCCACAGCGGTCCGCTGGGGTTGACGATCGAGGCCTTCGGCCTCATCGAATTCTGTTACGCCCTCTTCGACAAGAGGGCTTTAATCCAGGAGAGCGTCGAACGGAAGACCGAATGGTTCATTAAAACCTCTAATTATGCGGTCGAGATGGGGGTGGACCTCGTCATCATGGGAGATGACCTCGGGTTCAAAGAGCATGGCTATGTCTCCCCTGCCGATTTCAAAGAGCTGGCCTTCCCCTATTATCGACAAATCGTCGATGCCATTGCGGTTCCGGTCTTCTGGCACTCGGAGGGGTATATCCGGGATTATATCCCGATGGCCATCGAGGCAGGCATTAAAGGAATCCACGGGATCGAACCGGCCGCCGGGATGGACATGGGAGAGCTCAAGAGGGAGTTCGGAAAGGATCTGGTCCTCCTTGGAAATGCCGATGGGAATCAGATCCTCTGCCAGTCTGATCTCTCCTTGGTCAGAAGGGAAGTAGACCGCTGCCTCAGAGAGGGAATGGAGGGCGGGGGGTATATCTTTTCCATCGCTGGTTCGGCCCACGAAGGGATCCACCTCGAGGCCTTGGTCGAGATGTGCCGATACCTCAAAGAAGCGGGAGTGTATCGGAAATAGAGGCCGATTTCTCGACCCCCAACAGACATCTTCTTTAATCCGAACCTCTTCCTCTCCCTCGTCCCAGAAAAGATCCCCTCCTGATTCCCTTCCTTTTTCGGATGGGCCCCGAGTTTCCAAGGAAAAAACCAGCGGTGTCGTTTGACATCTCCCTTCTTAATCTTCTATATACCTTCCATCGCCTCCTTGGGAGCACCCCTATGAAAAAGGTCCAGGTTTGTTTTCAACCGGTAGGGATACGTGGATGGGTCCTACCGGGGAAAACGGTTTTAGAGGCCTCTCGGGAATTGGGAGTGGGCATTGAATCCCCTTGCGGGGGTGAGGGAATCTGTGGAAGATGCAAAGTTCAAATTCTAAAGGGCGTCGCCTCTCCGCTGACGGAGGAGGAAACAGGCCGCCTGACCGATTCGGAAAGATTGGCTGGTTTTCGTCTGGCCTGCGAGGCCAGAGTTGTCGAAGACGTGACGCTCTTGACCCCACAAGAAAGTTTGACCCAAGCGATGGTCGCCCGGAAGGATATTTCTTCGGGGACTGTGGAGGTCAATCCGGCCCTCCTCCCCTACCCGGTCGAGATGCCTCCCCCGACTCTCCAGGACCTCGTGGGAGATCTCGATCGACTCCAAAAGGCCCTCACCGAACGCTACGGGCTCCCTCCCCTTGAGGTCGACCCCTTGGCGCTAAGGAAAGGTCCCGGGGTAATGCGGGAAGGGGATTGGAAGGTCACTGCCCTGGTGTGGATGGACCGAGAACTTCTGGATGTGAAACCAGGGTCCTTTTCCGACTGCTACGGATTGGCCATCGACATCGGAACGACGACTGTCGTCGGTTATCTATGCCACCTCGGGACGGGAGAGGTCGTGGCGACGAAATCGATCATGAACCCTCAGGTTCAATATGGTGAAGATGTGATCTCCAGGATCCATTACGCCACCACTCATGCCGAGGGAACGAACCAACTCCACCGGGTACTGATCGAGGGGTTGAACCAGCTCATCGAAGCCTCGACCGAGGAGGCCCGTCTCTCTACGGAAGAGATCTTCGAGGTGACGGTCGTAGGCAATACCTTGATGCACCACCTCTTTCTCGGACTCGATCCCCGGTATCTCGGCGTCTCCCCCTTTGCCCCGGCTTTAAATCGTTCTCTGGACCTCAAGGCGAGGGAATTGGGGCTGCGGGTCCATCCCTCCGCCAACGTCCACCTCCTTCCCGTCAAGGCGGGTTTTGTCGGAGCGGATAACATCGCGGTACTGATTGCGGAAAGGCCCTTTGAAAGGGAGGAGCTGACGCTGATCATCGATGTGGGAACCAACGGGGAGCTCGTCTTGGGCAACCGAGAGCGTCTCCTATCCACCTCCTGTGCCACCGGTCCGGCCCTGGAAGGGGCGCATATCAAATTCGGCATGCGGGCCGCCCTGGGGGCCATCGAACGCGTCAGGATCGAGCCCGGGTCCCTGGAGGTCGACTACAAAGTGATCGGCGAGGAGACCTGGAAAACAGAAAGGACGAGGGCAAAGGGGCTGTGTGGGTCTGGGATCGTTGACGCCGTCGCCGAGTTATTCCGTTGCGGGGTGATCGAGGAGAGCGGTCAGTTCAAGAGGACCCTTTCCTCATCGCGTCTGAAATTCACCGCCGAAGGCCCTGAATTCGTCATCGCATGGAAGGAGGAAACCTCCCATGGGAGAGAGGTGACCATTACCCAGCAAGATGTCCGCAACGTCCAGCTGGCCAAAGCGGCCCTCTATGCCGGAGCCAAGGTGATGATGAAGAAACTTGGAGTAGAGGCACCCGAGCGCGTCGTCCTCGCAGGGGCCTTCGGAAGCTACATCGATCCTGAAAAGGCCATGATCCTTGGAATGATCCCGGATTGCGATTTAAAAAGAGTCTTCAGCGTCGGCAACGCCGCCGGAGAGGGAGCCCGGATTGCCCTCTTGAACCGGGAGAGGAGGAGGGAAGCGGGAGAGATCGCCCGAAGGGTGGAATATCTCGAACTGACCCTCGAGCCCGATTTTCAGAAGGAGTTCATCGAGGCCATGCCCCTCCCCCATTTGAGAGACCCCTTTCCTCATGTGAGAGGACTGATCTCCCGAGGGATCCCCGACCTTTCACAGGTTGACTTATTCAAATGAGAGGGTCGAATACCGAACCTTTGCGGAGAGGACCGATCCACCCACCCGAACCCAAGGCGTGGGCTGCCCACCAGATCCTCCTCAACCCGGTTGGTATTGTGCCTGGTGTTTCACCTTACCCGAAGGTTATCCCCGCCGGTCCGTCCTGTCTTTCCGATTATGGCCAAGGCAATCTTCTCGGAAACAGCACTGCAGTTGATCGCAATAGTCGGTGGCCGTTCCGAAACAGTCGAAATTCCCCTCGGCCCTCTGGATCCTTCGGATCAGCTCCCCCTTTTTCAATCCAAAGGTATTCTTCAGCCCAAGGGTTTTCGCCTTCGCCCTGATCTCCTGAATTTTCATGGATCACCTCTCTCATCTTATTGTTTGGCCAAACTCCTCTTTTGTCAAGGACATTTTGATTCTTCGGGTAGATAAGGTTATATCAAAGGCATGAGGATGAATCCCATCATCCTACAACGGTCTGAGCATCCCCTTTCGCGGTCGATGATCGACGAAGAGGCCCTCAAGGTCCTTTACCGGCTCCATCGACACGGGTTTTTGGCTTATCTCGTCGGAGGAAGTGTCAGGGATCTCCTGCTGGGGAAGAAACCCAAAGATTTCGATGTGGTGACCAACGCCCATCCCCATCAGATCCGAGAGCTTTTCAGAAATAGCCGGATCATCGGACGACGATTCAGGCTGGTACACGTCTTCTTTAAGGGAGGGAAGGTGATCGAGGTCTCCACCTTTAGGAGCCATTCAGAATTTGAGGCGATCGAGGCCTCGGACGCATCGGCCACCCGGACCGATGCCTTCGGAACCCCCGAGGAGGACGCCTTACGTCGGGATATTACCATCAATGGCCTGTTTTACAACATCGCCGATTTTACCATCATCGACTATGTGGGAGGAGTGGAGGACCTCCGGAAGGGGATCATCCGAACCATCGGCGATCCCGACGAAAAATTCATTCAGGATCCGGTTCGGATGATTCGGGTGATCCGGCATGCGGCCCGCACCGGTTTCCCCATCGAAGAGAAGACCTATCAAGCCCTTCTCGTCCACCGCGAAAAGATTAAGACCTGCGCTCCCTCCCGGGTCAGGGAGGAATTTCTGAGGGAATTAAAAGAAGGCTATGCCGTCGAATCGCTTCGACTGATGATCAACACGGGCCTCCTCTTCCCCCTCTTTCCGGATTTGAAACGGGCCTTAGGAGGGGAAGGGGGGACAGGGAGGAAAAATCAGGAATACCTTCTCTCCCTCTTCCATCTGGTCGACCGGATGGTGAGGGAAGGCCAGACCATTCCGGATGCGATCCTTCTGGCATGTTTCGTCACACCCTTCCTCCAGGCCCTTCCCTTCGAGCATCCCTTTCTCCCTAAGAACGTCCAGTCCCATTATCGGAACGAGATGATCCGATGGGCGGTCCACCAGCTCCTCAACCCCTTCTCGGTCCAAAAGGGAACGAAGGAATTGACCATCCAGGTCCTTGCCGCCCAATGGAATTTAAGGCATTTCCTCCAGAGGGGAATGTTGCCCAAGAAGTTCCGGACCAAAAGGTATTTCAAAGACGCCGTCCTCTTCTTCGGCCTCGAAGCGGAGGCCAAAGGGGAGAAAGTCCCCCGACTGATCCGCAACGCCGTTCCCCCGGGGTTCTTACCCTGGTGGCCAAAAGAACTCCGCATCAAAAGAAGACCCCTTCACCACCCCCCTTAGGAAAGACCGGGGGCCTTTCGGCCGAGAGGCAAGGGAGCAACTTCCAACCTCCCTCCCTACAGGGATGCCTGGGGGATCGTAAACGAAGGCAACTCACCTTCGAACAGAGGAAGGGCGCTATCGGGGGTTTAAGGGGGTCAGGGACGTTCTAAGGCCTTCAAGCCTTCTGCCCTGGATTCCTTCTGCTCCAAATGGGGCGGGGCACCTTAGCAGATCACCCCGTCTCACCTCATCAATACCGATGGAAGATAAGTCGCCAGTTGGGGGAATAAAAAGAGCAACACGGCACCGACCACGAGGCTGATTAAAAAGGGATAAACGCCTCTGTAGATGGTACCGAAGGGGACTTTGGTAATATTTTTGACGACGAACACGTTGATGGCCACCGGAGGGATCACCACACCCACCATCACCGTGACGGCGATCACCATACCAAACCAGATGGGGTCAAAGCCCAATTTGATGATGACCGGATAGAAGATGGGGGTGGCTAAGACCATAAAGGCCAGGTCATCAATAAAGGATCCTCCCAATAGATAGATGAAGGCGATGAAGACCATAATCACATATTTATGAAAGGGGAGTCCTACGATCCAGTCGGCGGCGATCATCGGAATTTTTGTGACGGCAAGAAAATGGCCGAGCACGGTGGACCCGGCAATTAACATGAGGACCATACAGGCGGTCCGAAGGGATTCGGCGACCGATTTGACATATCCCTTGAAGTTGATATCGCCCTTCAGCAGTGCCAGCAAAAGGACGGCAAAGGTTCCGATACTGCCTGCTTCGGTCGGTGTAAAATACCCCTTCATCAACCCTCCGATGACCAGCAAAAAAATGATCAACACCCATGTCACTTCCGGCAGGGATGCGATCCTCTCCTTCCAGGTCGATTTGGCCCCCTTGGGACCCAAACGAGGATTGATCTTACACCATCCATAAATGATGACGACGAAGAAAAAGGCGATGATCAAACCCGGGATGATTCCGGCCAAGAACAGTTTTCCAATCGACTGTTCGGTGATAATGCCGAATACGATTAATGTGACGCTGGGGGGGATGAGGATCCCGAGGGTCCCCACCGTGGCGACGATCCCTGTGGAAAGTTTTTTATCGTAATGGTAACGGTCCATCTCGGGGACGGCCACACTGGCGAAGGTGGCGGCGGTTGCCGGAGAGGATCCACAGATGGCCTTGAACGCCGTGGCCCCGGCCACGGTCGCCATGGCCAACCCACCCGGGATGTGTCCGATGAATTTATAGGAGGCGTGATATAATCGTTTGGCAATCCCCGCGTTGAAGGCAATCTGCCCCATCAAGACGAAAAGGGGGATGACCGTAAATCCATAAGAGGCGAAGACATCGAAAAAATCTTTCGCTAAGAGGTTCAGGGCCGCGGGCAACGAGATGATGTAAGCAAATCCCAGGAAACCTACGATCGCCATGGCAAAACCCAGTTCAATCCCAGTCAAAAACAGAACCAGAACGATCGCCAGGCCTAAAATACCGACGGTCACCTCACTCATATTCTCCTCCGAAGATTTTCATGATATCGCAGACCAAGACCAGACACTGGACAAAACAAGCGATCCCGATCCCGTAGGCCACCGGATAAAAAGGAAGCTGGAGGGTGAGAGAGACCTCCCCCGATTTCTTCAAATCCATTCCCACCTTGATGAGGTTCCATCCCGCTAAAAAAAACAGGCCGATTCCCATCAATCGGGTAGTGACATTGAACGCATCCCTTATCTTTTTCGGAAGTTTGAGAATGAAGAAATCGACAAATATATGGCCTCTCACCCACGAGGTGAGGGGGATGGCAAAGCCGATGACAATGGCGCCTGTAAAGGCCACCAACTCAAATGTGCCCGTGATCGGCCTCCGGAAATACCTTAAAATGACATCACAGACGGTCAGGGCGATAATGAACGTCAGGGCGATACCCGCCATCCCGTACATCGCACGACTGAATCCTTTAATGCTATTCAAAAAGACCTTCATCGAGGGCTCCTTCTTCCATGCCTTTTTAACAAAAAAGGGGGAGAAGGAGGAAAGATCCTCACACTCCCCCGAAGGGTGGGAACGTTATTTTTGGTATTTATACAACGCCTCCAGGCAGAACCGAAAGGCCTCTTCCCCCGGCAGGCCTTTTTCTTTCATGGATTTGATATAATCATCGAAGATCGGCTTCACCAATTTGGTCCATTTCCAGTCTTCATCCTGAGAGAGGGTGATGATCTGATTCCCCCTGGCTTTGATCACGTCATATCCTTTTTTATCGATTTCATCCCAGGCCCTACCGGTCTTTTCGATCCATTCCTCGTTTAGCTTCTCGATGGTCCTCTGGATGTCGGCCGGCAAAGCAGCCCATTTGCTCTTATTCATCGCAACAATAAAAGCCGTGGAGTAAGCAGAGCCGAAATTTTGGGTGGTATATTTCGTCACTTCAGCCAGTTTCCAACCATCGAGGGCCTCCACGGGGGCCATCACCCCTTCGGCCACCCCCCGGCTGAGGGCGTCATACGTTTCGGGCATGGGCATGGCCACAGGGGCCCCTCCGAGGGCGGCGACCACTTTGGCGCTCAACCCATGGCTGCGAATCTTGAGGCCTTTTAAATCTTCCAATTTGCTGACGGCCTTTTTGGAGGTATGAAGGATCCCCGGTCCATGGGCATGTAAATACATGACCTTTACATCCTCAAACTCCTTGGGGTTGAACCGCTTCAAAAAATCGTTGGCCATTTTCGTTGCGGCATAACCACTCTTATATCCCAGGGGAAGATCGATCACTTCGGACAGGGGGAATTTCCCCCTCGTGTAACCGAGCACCGTCAGGCAGAAATCGGATATCCCTTTGACCACCCCATCGTAGGCCACGTCTCCCTTGGTCAAGGTTCCCCCCGGAAACATCGTCACCTTAACCCTTCCATCCGTCCTCTTCTCTAACTCCTTACACCACTCCACCGCGAGGACGGTCATCCGATGAGGAGCCGGAAAGAAGGTGGAGTAATTCAACTCAATGGGTTTGGTCTGGGCTGAGGCCATCGTCACCCATCCCATCCCACCGATGATGGCGATCCCTAATAATGCGAAAACGAGTTTAAATCGTCCCATAAGTTCCTCCTTTTCTGATGTGGTGTGAACTTGCGGTTGATGGGATTTGAATTCTTTCTTTGGATCACCTCCTTTTGGCAGATTTGGTGAACCCTTGAGGAAGGATCCACCCCCACTTCAAGATTCAACAACAGACTTGTGATTTTGTGAACTTAGTATAATCGGTAGAATATTTTTGTCAAGTCATTTTAGGAGATGGGCTTTGAGGGTTTTTCTCGGTGGAGGAAGGTTCGAAAACGGAGACCCATCGCCGAAGGAAGAAGACGGGTTCATCCGTGGATGAATCAAGAGAGGAATCTTTTTCACAAAGGGGATTTCAAGACGTTTGGGCCTCCAATTGGGACATCAAGGGAGAAGCGAGGATAGAGGCTCTTCGAGGTTCAGTCTTACGAGAGCATCCCTGTGAGCCACAATGAACGATTCGATGCCGGCCTTCAACTTCAATGAGACCATCTTCTCTTTGGGCACTTCCTTTTCGAGGCGGGCCATGGCGGAGCGGAAGGCCTCAATAAGGCCTTTGGTAAACTCCTCCCTTGTGACCTCGCCAAGGAAACGGATCGTCCCGTTTTCGTACTCAAATTCGCCGGCAAAGGGGTCCAGAAATCCGAAGGTTTCGGCTTGGTCGATCCGGGCCTTCTTAAATAATTTTTTAAAAGTCCCTTTAGGAGTGAGGCTGTCGACAACCTTCTCGGCATCCGAGAGGAAGTTCTGAAAGAGATGAAGGAGATCCTGCAATCTCTCCCGCTCCCCTTGGGAACCCGTCCCGTCTCCTTCGTTGCGGTTCGGGGTTCCCTCCTCCGAGGTAACCCTGGCCGACTCCTCGGCCTTTCCTGAGGTTCCCGGGACGCCGTAGACATTGAACAGGGCCCCCAGGGTGGTGGCGTTCTCGATGAAGGCCGGAAGGGTGATCGAACCGAAGATGGAAGGTCCGGTCTTCGGGGTGATGAACATTTCGATCAGCTCCCCTTCTTCCAGGAAGACCACCCCCATCGGTTGACGGTCCCTGGTGAGGACCTCGATATACCCCGTATGCCTCTCCTCCTTCATCTTTTGGAGAAACTCGTCGAATCGGATAAATTGGGTGGAGAGTTCTTTAAAAAGCAAAGGCTGATGAAGATGGTTCGCCACGAGGGCGACTTTCTCCGCAGGAAGCTGATGAAGGTTGAGCACCCCGTCTTTCCGCTTTGAGAGGGTCAAAAGGGTTTTGACCGCCTCTTTGCCGGTCAAGACCTCGGTCTCTCCGCGACCCTGGACTTGCCCGTTGATGATCTCTCCGGAGTCAATAAAGAGGACCCCTTTGGTCTCGAGAAAATCGAGCTCCACCGTGCCACAGAAGTCCTCCAGTTTCAAAGCCTCCAGGAGCGCCACCAGGTCGGTGTAGGCCGTCGAGAGATTTTTATGAACCGCTTCTCCTTTTGGAAGGATCACCCTGACCTCCCCTCCCCCTCCTAGGGACGGGTCTGCGCCCGGGAAAGGTTATCCTCTCACTTCTTTTCTCTTCTGTAACCGCTCGATGGCCGCTTTGACGCTGGTCTGCATCCTCTCGATCGCTTCGGCCAGGACCGCCACCTCCCCTTTGGCCTTCACCTGAATCGGCGTGTCCAGTTCTCCCATGCTGATCTTGTCGGCAACCTCCGCCAGCTGGAGAATGGGTTTGATCACGGAGCGGGCGAAGAAGAAGATCCTCACCAGCAGGATGAGAAGGACGGCGAGGATGATGGTATAGAAGATTTTCATACGGTTTTCGTACTCCTCGAGGTATCCCCTTTCGATCTCTTTCAACCTCGCCTCGATCAATCGCGAGGGTTTGGAAAATTCATCGATATAGGTGGTGGCCGCGACGATCAGGTCTGTTCCCTTGACCGGGGCCAAGTACATATATTTCGGCCTGACCTTCCCATCGGCATCTTTCCAGTCATAATACCCCGAGGCCGGCCCGCTGAGGCTTGCCTCTAAGATCTTCCAGAAAGCAGGAAATCGACCCGCCAGCTGCCGGAGATCGGAACCCACGATCTGGGGGTTGACGTGGAAATGGTTGATGGCGTTGGTATCATGAACGGCGGTATATCCTGTCTCCCCCACCTTCTGGACCGCGATCTCCTTCAGAATGGGGTCCTTCAAGAGATCCTCCCGCCTCGTTTTGGGGGGACGGGATTTGATGTAAATCTCCATCTGGGCCGCCACGTCGATGGCCTTCTCCCGGATCATCCTCTCGCCCAATTTGTCCAGCGAGGCCTTAGATTCCTGGGTGGCCGTAGTCGAGAGCGCTTTCAAGCTCTCCGACCCGACATCTTTGATGCTGGCAAAGCGAAACTGGCCAAAATCCCAGCTGTAAAAAATGAGGCTCCCGATCAGGACAAAGGCGAGGATGATCGGAAGAAAGACCCCTATCAGCAATTTTGGAAACAGACCCACTCGAACGGTTTTTGAAACGGCCATCGGTGCCTCCTTTCTCAAGGATGGAACGCTC
Organism: Thermodesulfobacteriota bacterium; assembly: GCA_026415035.1. Taxonomy (NCBI): domain Bacteria; kingdom Pseudomonadati; phylum Thermodesulfobacteriota; species Thermodesulfobacteriota bacterium. The sequence continues at coordinate 86,673 of JAOAHX010000009.1, forward strand.
CGAGCTCCCCTTTATTCAAATGATGTCGATCAGAACGAGACCAATTTCATGATCCTCTTTAAAAATTCATTCCTTTTGGTCGGGTTAGGAATCTCTTCGCTCAGGGCCTCTATGAAAGGCAACGCCCTGTCCTGCGGGAAGGATTCCTTTTTCTCGTCGAACTCAGCCAATTTGTCATCGATGAGGAAAGGGGCCACGGGCCCAACCGCCCTTTTCAATTCCAACTCAAGGAGGGGGAAGAAGTCTTCTTTGACCAGCTTTTTCGAGACCGGCCCCCTTCCTTCGGCCTTTTCGATCAACCCCATCTGGATTAGTTGATACACGGTTTTTAAGGTCCTGTATTCTTCCCATCCGAGGGATTGGGCGATCTCGAAAACCGTCTTGGTACCGTTGCACAGGGCTAAGACGCTCCATTGATCCGCGGTGATGTGTTTTTCTTCTCCTCCCATTTTGAGAGAGAGGCGGAAAATGACCTGGGGAGATGGGATCGCCTCTTTGATCTTTTCAAACTCTTCTTTCCTGGAGGCCCAGTTGAGAATCAGCTGTTCGCTCGGAATGGGAATCGATCTCTGGTCTGTAATGGCCCCCGCCTCAAAGACGACCCGGCCGGTTCTCCACCCCATCATCAAAAAAAAGGCATTCTCTCCGACGAAATGGGAAGTCTTTGCATGGACGATATCTCCCTGTTCCAGACAAATCTCCCCTTCTTCCTTTCCTTTAATAAAAACTTTGCCGGTCTTCTTATCCGTCAAAAGAGGCTTCAGGACATCGAAGAGTCTGACCTGAGAGAGATCGCCGAAGACCATTTCCGTCATGTATAAATTTTTTTGCAAAATAAATGCCAGGCCATTCTAATGGCCTCCGGCTTCTTAAATTCATTTTAATGTTTGGATAATATTAGCTTTTTAAAACGCCCCGCTTGAATCCCTCAATTGGGGGCTTAAGGGGAGAATCGAATGGGGTGTGGTTAAAGGTTGACCATCTGGAGGGTTGTTTTAACGATAAATTGTACGGAGCGAAAAGGCTAATTTTTTAGCTGGATGGAGTTTACCATTTCCATAAAATGGGTCTGAAAAAGTTGATAGGCCTTCTTTTCGTTCCCGGTGAGGCGCTCCCTCTCCCAATCTCTTCCCTCTGTTGAGACCTTAACCCCGAACGTATTGATATCCTTGGAATACCTGACTAATATCCCATGCTCGCCGAGGTAGATGAACTGGTATTGTCCCTGAAGGGCCCATTGATTGGGAATCACCCATCCCTTCTTCACGATGGGCAGTAGGGATTTTGCCTCCGGATTCCACGCCATGAGCTGGATAAGGTATTCGATGTCAAGATCCCCTCTTTTTACTTTTCCTTTTGAATAAGCCCTCTTCTCAATATAAGGTTTGAGCGCCGGGGCCGTCATGGGCAAGGCTTGAGGATTGGTCTTATCGGCGATTTGGACGATGAACATCTCTTCAATGATCTTGTTTTTCTCCGCGATGTAGAAATAGACCCTCGTGAGAGAGCTCTCTGATGGGTTCTCGTGGGAGAAGGCATGGACAAGTTTGAGGTGTAAGGGAACGGTGGAGGTGAAAGGGGGCTTCTGAGAAACTAAACGGTTTCCTTCGATGGTCAACTCCTTAGACGTCGTCCACCCGACCTCGCCCCATAATCCAATCAACAACAAAGCCAGAAAAACGGATCTCTTCTTCATTCGAACCTGCGGGTGATCGCCTATAAAATCCTAAAAATTTTAACCATCACCCCTCCCGATTGTAAAGAGGGCCTTTGGCTCGGGCACCATCTCCTCCGTTATTTCATCAAGCTGGGAAGGAACGTCACGATCTCGGGGAAAACGGTGAGGAGGATCGCCAAGACGATCTTGGCGACCCAGAAGGGAACCGCCCCCTTAAAGATCGTTCCAAGAGGAACGTCTTTGGCCACGCCCGCGGTCACATAGACACATATGCCTACCGGGGGCGTCAGGGTGCCGATGCTGATCATGATGATCAGCACCACGCCGAACCAAACCCCATCGAAACCCAGGCTGATGACAAGGGGGTAGATGACCGGGACGGTGAGGGCGAGGATGGCCAAACCCTCCACAAAACAGCCGAGAAGGATATAAAAGAGATAAATCCCCATCAGCACGACATAAGGAGAGACCTCAAGGCTGGCCACAAAAGAAGAAAGGGCCATGGGGATCTTGCTCACCGTGATGAATCTTCCGAACATCCCCGCGCCGATCAGGATGAGAAAGAGCATCCCGGTCACGCTCGCCGCTTCTTTGAGGGCGTTATAAAACCCTTCGCGTGTTAAGTGTCGTGTAACCAAAGAATAGATCAATGCGCCGAAGGCCCCGATGGCCGCCGCTTCGGTTGGGGTGAAGACCCCTAAATAGATGCCTCCCATGGCGATGAGGAACAAGCAAGCAATGGGATACAACCTTGCCGAAAGCCTCACCTTCTCGGAGAATCTCATCCTCTCCCTGGGGGCGAGGGGAGCCAGGCTGGGATCGATCCTGACCCAGAGGTAGATGGTCCCGATAAAAAGGAAGGCGAGGAGAATGCCCGGAAGGATCCCTCCGATCAGGAGTTTTCCGATCGATTCGTAGGTGAGGATGCCGTAAAGGACGAGGACGGTGCTCGGGGGGATGAGGATATCGACGCCCCCTCCTGCCGCGATACATCCTGTGCTCAGGATATCTCTATATTTGTAGCGTCGCATCTCGGGAAGGGCGACCGCGGTGAAGGTGGCGACGGTGGCGATGATCGACCCGGAGAGGGCTCCGAAGACGCCGCAGGCGCCGATGGTCGCCATCGCCAGGCCTCCCTTCACCCGGCCAAGCCAGGCATCCAGGGCCTTGTAGATCTCGCGGCCTAACCCGGCATGGAGGAGAAAGAGCCCCATCAGGACGAAGAGCGGGATGACGCTGAGGGCGTGGACGCTTGCGCTCGCAAAGGCATCCATCCCCAATTTGGCCAGGGTGGCCTTGGGACTGCTGAGATAGGCAAACCCGAGAAGCCCCACGAAGAGCATGGAGAGGCCGATCGGCATCCGGAAGGCCAGGACCACGAAAAAGAGAACGATTCCCACAAGGCCGGCGATTTCGGGGCTCATGGTTTCCTCGCTTTCTCCAGGGAGAGAAGAAAATCGACCAGCAGCACCAGGCTGTAGAGCAAACAACCGAAGGCGGCAGCCAGGAGAAAGGGGTAGAGGGGCAGGTGAAGCACGCCCGTCTCATGTTTTCCGAGGTAGGTCCGTTTCGCATGGGCCACCAACTGCCAGGTCAGCAACCCTCCCAATCCGATGCTGATCAGATAGACGATGCTATCGGTAAGGGCCTGGGCCCTCGAAGAGAACCTCGAGACCAGTGCCTCCATGGCGATATGTCCTTTCTGGATCTGGGTATAGCCCACCGAAAAAAAGACGATGAGGGCCAGCATGAACTCGGTCAGCTCATAAGACCCTGTGATGGGCGAGTCAAAAAACTTTCGCCCGATCACATCGACCACGGTCAGGAGCATCATCGCGATGAGCAGTCCTAACCCGACTTTATGGACGGCCCCCACGACGGGATAGACGGCCCGTTCCACACGCCTTGCGATCTTCAGGAAGGACATCTCGACCTCTCTTTCCAGGAAGGATGGATTATTTAGATCCAAATTCCTTGCTGAGCTTCACCATCTCGTCAAAGAACCTCTTTCCAGGAAGGCCCTTCCCTTCCGTCTTCGTGATCCAACCTTTGTACAAGGGGTCCGCAGCCGACCTCCATTTCTCCATCTCCGCGGGAGGAAGCTCGATGATCTGGATGCCCGCCTTCTTGTGGGTCTCGATCGACTTCAGGGCGAGGTCATCGTAGATCATGGCCCCTTTGATCGCCACTTTCTTGCCCATCATCTCCTCGAGGATCTTCTTGTCTTTCGGCGAAAGTTTCTCAAAACTCTCTTTGTTCATGACCGAGACCATAATGGGGACATAGGCGTTCATGATCGTGGCATGAGAGGTCACTTCGTAGAGCCTGAAGTGAAGGCTCGCCGACCACGGGGTGAAGACCCCATCGATCACACCCCGTTTCAACATCTCATACTGTTCGCCCACGGGCGAGGTGATGGGCGAGGCCCCGAAGGCTGTGGCCAGATCTTTCGTGGCCGGGCCATGGACCCGGATCTTCATTCCTTTCAGATCGGCCATGGTGCGAACCGGTTTCTTCGTGAAGAGCTGTCCGGGATCTCCGGCCCAGATCCAGCACATCTTCGTCTCGCCGTACTCTTTCCTGAACTCAGGGATCCTCTCCCAGAGCCCGTAGAGGGTCTCGGTCACATGCTTGGCAGAACTGAAGAGAAAGGGGAGCTCCAAGCCCTCGGTCAGGGGGAATTTTCCTGGAGAATAGGCGGGCAGGGTATAGACAAAGTCGGCGATGGCCGTGATGGCGGAATCATAGAGGTCACCGGGCTTGGCTAAGGTCGCCCCGGGATATATGGTGATCTTCACCCTCCCTTCGGTCGCCTTCTCCACCTCCTTGGCCCAGGGTTCGATCACCTCGGCATGCATGGCATGTGAGGTGGGAACGAAGTGGCCCCATTTCAGTTCCACCGGCTTGACCGCCTGTCCATAGGCCACCGGAATCCCGGACCGCCCGATTCCTCCGATGCTTAGAACTATGGCCATTGAAACGACGATGAACCAAGGTATCCTCTTTTTCATATCTCCCTCCTTTTAAAAGATCCCGTCCTGTCAAAACCCGTAATCCCCTTGGAATCGGTCCCCTGTTCGATTGGATTCTCTTTTATCCTCATCCTCTGGTTCTTTCAAGCCGCCCTCTCATCCCACCCCCCTTCATTCTTCCTCCTCCTCTCGCCGGACCGACTGCTCTGCCCTCCATTTCAATTTCTTCCATTCCTCGTCGACGTCCCTCTGGATCCTCCGGATCTCCCTCTCCGTGATATGCTGAAACCTCCCCTGTCTCTTAAGATAGGCCTCCACCGGGAGCCGCCTGGGTTCGTGGTTGATCGTGTATCGAACCCCGTCCTCCACCTCGTAGAGGGGAAAGATGTTCGTCTCCACGGCGAGGATCGAGATCTCCGGAGAAAGATCCGGGGCCATCCGCCATCCGGTAGGACAAGGGGTGAGCAGATGGAGGAACTTCGTCCCGCGGATCCCTTTGGCCTTGATCACCTTTCTCTGGAGGTCCTGGGGAAACCCGATGGTGGCCGTTGCGGAATACGGGTTGTAATGGGCCGCCATGATCTCCATGATGTTTTTCTTTCGCCTCGGATTTCCCTTAGGGGTCGTCCCGGTCCAGGCAAAGGACGGGGTCGAAGAGCTCACCTGAATGCCCGTATTCATATAGCCTTCGTTATCGAGACAGACGTAGATGATATCCTCGTTGTTCTTCGTCACCCCGGAAAGAGCAGCCAGTCCGATGTCATACGTCCCTCCATCTCCCGCGAAGGCCAGGGCCTGAATGTCCTCCCTTCCCTGGATCTTCAGGGCATTGGCAATCCCGGCTGCGGTGGGCGCGGCAATCTCGAAGGCGGAATGGAAGGTGGGCACTCCATAGGCGGTGATGGGGTAAAGCCCTCCGATCGATCCTTCGCAGGAGGGGACGATGACCGCGATCGTCTTGGGCCCCATCGCCTCGAGGACGAGCCTCATCGCGACCGCCAAACCGCAACCGGCGCAGGCCGCATGGCCCGGCCTCAACAACTTGGCCTCTTGCTCAGAAATCACCATAGGCGCTTTCCCCGAACTCTTCTCTTTTTGGAAAACCCGGCAATCGAAATCGTACCCATTTTCTTTTTTCGGTATCACCCTTCCAAGATCCAAATCGACTCGTCCACCGCCTCTTTCCGGCCGAGCGCATCGAGGGCGATCTTCCGGATCACCTCCGGCGTGACATCCGTCCCTCCGACCCCGGCCACGTAACTGAAGATCTGAGGATGATCCGGCGAGTGGACCAGGGCCGCCCGCAGCTCCTGACAGAAGATCCCGCCTCCTCCGATCGAGTTGTTTCGATCGATCACCGCGATCTTCTTCTTCCCTTTCAAAACCCGTTGGATCGCCTCTCTCGGAAAGGGCCTCAAAAAGCGGATCTTGAGAAGCCCGATGGGTAACCCTTCTTCCCGCATGACCTCGATGGCCAATCTCGCCGTGGAGGTGATCGACCCGGCCGTCACGAGGACGACCTCGGCCTCCTCCACCCTCACGGGTTCGATGATCCCGTAGCCCCTTCCAAAGACCCTCCTGAATTCCTCATCCACCTCCTCCCCGACCGTCTTCACCGAATCCATGGCGAGCTGGGCCATATGGCGATACTTCCGGTACAACTCCGAAGGGACGACCGGAACTAAAAATCCTGGTTTATCCATATCGAATCGATGGGGGAGATCGAGGGGAGGAAGGAATTGATCGACCTTCTCCTGCTCCGGGACCTCGACCGGCTCCATAAAATGGGAGACGAAGAAGGCCTCCAGGGAGATCATAGCAGGGAGATAGACCCGCTCGGCGATCCGGTAGGCCTGGATCACGCTGTCAAGCGCCTCCTGTCCATTTTCGCAATAGATCTGGATCCACCCGGTATCCCTCTGGGAGAGACTATCGAGCTGGTCTGCCCAAAACCCCCAGGGGGCGGAGATGATCCGGTTGACGTTGGCCATGACGACAGGGACCCGGCAGCCCGCCGCAAAGTGGAGCATCTCGTGCATGAGGGCGAGCCCCTGGGAAGAGGTGGCCGTGAAGGTCCGAACCCCCGTCAATGAGGCCGCGATGCAGGAGGCCATGGCCGAATGCTCCGATTCGGTTCGCATCATGATCCCTTTGAGCTCGCCCGAGGCCTCCCATTCGGAGAGCTTCTCGTAAATGGGCGTTTGAGGGGTGATGGGATAGGCGGCGATGAGCGGCGTCCTGCAGAGTTTGACCGCATGGGCCACCGCATGATTTCCGGTCATGAACGCTCTCATGAGATCAGCCTCATCTGGATGACATGTCTCGGACAGGCCCTCGCACAGGTGCCACACCCTTTGCAATGATCGAGGTCGACCTTTCGGATTCGTCGAAGGGGTTCGAAGGTGACGATCCCCTCCGGACAGAAGTAGTAACAGTTATAGCAATAATTGCATGTCCCGCACGAAAAACATCTCAGGGCAGACTGCCTCGCCTCATCGGAGGAGAATCCGACCCGCACCTCTGAAAACCCCTTCAGGGCCTTGCTGGGATCGATCCGCTTGGGAGAGACCCTCTCCGAGGGGGAAAAGAAGATCGGATTGAGCTGATCGTAAAGGACCACCCCTCGGGGTTCCTCCCAGATCCCCGTCTCCCTCCCTCTGAGGTAGGCCTCCATCGAAACCGCTCCTTTCGATCCGATCCGGATCTTCGAAAAGACCTCCTCAGGATCGAACCCTCTGAAGGAGAGATCGATGGCAATGGCCGCCTTCTTCCCGGAGGAGATGGCCATGACCACGCTCCTGGGCTGATCGATGGCATCGCCGCCCGCAAAGACCTTCGTCCTCCCGTCTTCGAAAAGGGCCGAAGGCCTGAGGAATCCCTGGAAGGCCATCTCCGGAGGAAGCCAAGAGAGATCGACTCCCTCCCCGAGGGCGGTGATGAGCCGGTCAGCCTCCATCGAGAAGAAACTTCCCTGGACGGGAACGGGCCTCGGACGATCCTCCTTGGGGGTTTTCCTCAGCTTCATGCGTTGGAACTTGATGCGGAGTCTGCCGTTTTTAAGGGTCTTCACCTCCATGGGCTGGAGGAGAAATTGGAATCGGACCCCTTCCTGTTCGGCCTCCTCCACCTCTTCCGGAAGGGCAGGCATCTCCCTTCTCGTCCGTCGATAGGCAACGGTCACGGAGGAGCCGAGGCGCCTGGCGGAACGAGCGACATCCATCGCCGTGTTCCCGCCTCCGACCACGACCACCTCCCTTCCGGGTCTTAGGCGTTGGCCGGAATTGATCCGTGCAAGGAAATCAATCCCTCGCCAGACCTTCGCGACCCCATCCTCTCCGATCCCGAGCGAAAGGCTCCTGCCCGCGCCGATCGAGAGGAAGAGGGCGTCGTAATCCTTTAAGGCCTCGAAAGGAAGATCCCTGCCCACGGTCAGGCCAGTTTTCAGCTCGACTCCTGATCTCAGAATCCTATCGATCTCCTTCCTCAGGACTGACTTGGGAAGACGGTAGTCAGGGATCCCCCATCGAAGGACCCCACCTGGCTCGCCCTTCGCCTCAAAGAGGGTCACCCGGTGGCCAAGCAGGGCGAGGAAATAGGCGCAGGAGAGACCTGCGGGGCCTGCTCCGACGATGGCGACCCTTTTGGGATCGTTATAGGCCGGAGGGTTCCAAGGAGGAGTCCAGCTGGCGGTGACATCGAAGAGATACCTCTCGAGGGCATTGATGGAGACGGGTTGATCAAACTGGGTGCGATTGCACCCGGCTTCGCAGGGATGGTAACAGACCCTCCCGCAGACTCCTGGGAAGGGATTCTCCTTCAAGATCATTTCGAGGGCCTCCTCGAAACGTCCCTCTCCTACCGCATGGATGAAGGAGGCGATGGGGTTTCCCGCTGGGCAGGCCTCCATGCAGGGCGCGAGGGAAAAAAGGGTTTCGGGTTTCTGAAACCCCCACTTGCCGGTTTCAATGAGCTCGGTGCTCTCATAAGAGATGGGAATGACGAATTCCGTCGCCTCAACAGACCCTTTCATAAGTTTTCACCTTATCGTAGGCCTCCTCAAAGGCCTCCAGGTTCGATTCGATCTTCGTGGAGATCGTCTTGCGGATGACCTCGATCAGGGTCTCCTTTTTAACGAGGTGGGTCAAAGAGGCATAGGCGCCGAGGATGGCGGTGTTCCATACGGCTCCGATGCCCGCCTTCCTCGCAATGGGTCCCACATCGATCAGGCCGATATGGTACTGCCTCAGCCTCTCAAAGGCATCGATCTCCCTCTCCGTATTGACCAGAAGCGTGCCTCCGGGCTTCAATTCCTGGAGGACCTCGGCCTCATCCAACAGGCTCTGATCGAAGATGACCAGATGATCGGGCCGCCTGATCTGGCATTTCAGGAGGATGGGCTTTTGGTCCACCCGGAGAAACCCGAAGACCGGGGCTCCCCGCCTCTCCGATCCGAAGAGGGAAAAACACTGGGGATATTTCCCTTCTTCGAAAAGGGCTTTCCCTAAGATCTCAGAGGCGACGACCACCCCCTGCCCCCCTCTCCCTTTAAACTTGATCTCGATCATCTTCCTTCCCTCTTCACCGGTGTTGGTCCTCCTTAAAGGCGTACCTCAAGACATCGATCTTCGACTGTTTCAGGTGGTGCTCAATCGCCTCCTTCGCCGCCGAAAGCTCACCCCTTTGGATGGCCTCGAGAATTCTTTTATGGCCCTCGATCGCCCGCAACACATTGTCTGCCAGGTAGATGCTCTGGACGCGATAACGGAGCATGTGACGTCTCAGCGTCTGGGCCAGTTCGAGAAGCCGCTGGCTACCGCTGTGTTTGGCGATGATCTCGTGAAACTGGGCGTCCAATTCCACAAAGGCCTTCACCTCTCCGGAGGCGACCTTCGATTCTGCCTGGGCGATGTTCTCTTTCAACTCTTCGATCAGCCGATCCCGGGCCTTTCCCATGGCCCACTGTATCGCCAGTTCTTCGATCACCCTCCGGATCTCGCAGATCTCCTCTACCTCCTTTTCGCTCGTCGATTTGACCACATAGCCCACCCTCGGGATCGATTCGATCAACCCCTCGATCTCGAGATTGTGAAGGGCCTCTCTGACCGGGGTTCGGGAGGTACCGATCTCTTTTGCGATCTTCGTCTCGATCAACCGCTCATGCGGAGGGATCTCCCCGCTCAGAAGCTTCTCGCGCAGGTAGTCATAAACCTTCTTTCGGATCGTCTTCTGGTTCTTGATGACAAGCCTTCGCATGTGGTGTACTGTACCCCAGTTTTCGTAATTTTTCAAGTTCGGATTTGACTTCGACAATCGCCTAATTTTACACTGATTTTAAAACCTCAAAACCGAACATCGTGAGACCCAGATGGACCTTTTTATCAATTACGAAGGCAAAAAATTAGGATTTTCAATCCCTGAAGGATGGCAGGTGATCTCCTCGGATGACCGACCACCTCAGACGGGCCTGAAGGACCCCATCGAAGAGATTCGACGGGCCCTTGACCACCCGATTGGCTCGCCAAGGATCGAAGAGCTTGTCCGGCCAGGGATGGAGGTCGTACTACTCTTTGACGACCTGCAGAGACCGACGCCAGCCCATCTCGCCCTGCCCGAGATGATGAACCGCCTGAACCGCGCCGGGATACCGGACGAACGGATGATCGGAATCTGTGCCCTCGGAACCCATCCGATTCCCGCCCTCCAACAGCTCGAGCAGAAGGTAGGCAAAGAGGTTTCGGTCCGGCTCAAGGGCCGCCTTCTCGCCCACGATCCCCATGCCCCTGATCAGGTGATTATTGGTAAAACCCACAGAGGGACGCTCATCGAGCTGAACCGCTATGTGGCCTCTGCCGATTTGATCCTCGGCGTCGGAGAGTGTATGCCCCACCCCATAGCGGGCTTTGGAGGAGGGTTTAAGATCATCATGCCAGGAGTTTGCTCCTACCGTTCCGTTGCCGATCACCATTTTCACTGGATGCGACACCGAAACAGCAGGGTCAACCTCCTCGAGGGGAATTACTTCTTCGAAGAGATCGTCGAGGCCGGCCGGCTCTCCAGGATGGCTTTTAAACTCGACCTGGTCATCAACGAGAAGAAGGAGATCCTCAGGGGGTTTGCAGGAGACCCGGTAGCGGAACACCTGGAGGCCTCCCGATTCGCCTCCTCTCTCTATACGGTGTCCCTTCCCAAATTGGCCGATGTGACCATCACCTCGGCTTACCCCCTCGAAATCGGCGTGCAGGCTACAAAGGCCTTGACCATGGCCAGTTTTTGCACCCGTTCGGGAGGGGCCATCATCTGGGTAGCTCCCCAGAAGCAGGCAGGAGCGATCTTGCCCCTCATCGAAGAGATGGGAAGTCCTGAGAGCGCCAATGGCTTTCACAGAAGGCTGATCACGGGAGACGTTCCGGAACACCTCCGTTCCTTCGGGATCTCTTACATCATGCAGGTCGTCTACTTTAAAGAGTTGGCCGAGAAATTCAATGTGGTCCACGTGACCGAAGGGCTTTCAGAAGATCTGGTGCGGAGGATGAAATTCTCCTTCGCCCCCTCCATACAGGAGGCCATCGCGCAGGTCTCTCAAAAGATGGACCGGGCCGATGTCGCGGTCTTTCCCTCCGGCGGGAACATCATCCCCCTCGTCATTTGACGGAGGGGTAAGCTTTCACCGCTCCTTTCTCCTTTTCTCGCCCCAGCTCTCCAACTCCTTTTTGATCCCCTCCAGTTTTTCTTTAAACTCTTCGGTGACGGCCTTCGATCGGATATGGTCGGTGATGATGTGGGGGGTCATGAGGAGGATGAGCTCCTTCTTGTCCTTCTCTCGCTCGTGGGTCCCAAAGAGCCACCCGATGAGGGGAATCTTGCTCAGATAGGGGATGCCCGACTTCTTCGTCGTCTTGGAATCCTCGAGAAGCCCCCCGATCACGATCGTCTGCCCTTCGAGGACCGACAGCACGGTCTTGGCAATCTTTTTCCTGAAGACTGGGATATTCTGGAGCGTCCCGAGGGCGGTCGTATCGACCTTGCTGTCTTCGATGGTCAGCTCCATGGTCACAAGGCCTCCGTCGCTTATTCTCGGGGTCACCGTGATGATGATCCCCACGTCTTTGTATTCGATGGTCCCTTCCACCACGTTCGTCGTGGCCGTGGCCGTGGTCGTATAGGTGGTGGTGAGGACCGGCTGGGAGACGCCGATCTGGATCCTCGCCTCCTTGTTGTTGGAGGCCAGGATATGGGGAGAGGAGATCACGTTGAGCCTTTCATCCTTGGCCGCCGCCTTGATGGCCGCAGAAAACCTTCCCGCGGTCTCGACGATGGAGTACTTGATCCCGATGCCCGAAACAGTGGTGGGACCGATATCGATCGTCTGCTGGAATCGACCGTGGGAAGCGGTGTCGAGCAGTTTCAGAAACTCCACGCCGAAGCGATTCTCATCATCGAGGGTGATCTCGGCAAGCAATACCTCGATCAAGACCTGTCTGGGATAGATGTCCAACTTCTTGATCGTCTCGAGGATCGTCCGGTAATCCCTCTCGAAGGCCCGGATGACCAAGGCGTTGTTCGTCTCATCGACAACGATATTGATCTCCCCTTCCGGGACCGAAGGGGGTTCTTCTTTTGGAGCCAGAGCCGGTGGGGCCGCAGGTGCGGGCCTCACCCCCCTTGGCGTAGGCTCGGCAGGCGTCACCTTCTCCTTAAATTCGGCCTTTTTATCTTTGACGGTTACAAAGATCTGTTTTAAAACGTCAGCCAGATCTTTGGCCTTCATGTTCTGGGCAAAGTAGACGTGTACGCCCATTTTGGTCCCCTCGGGGGGCATCCGGTCGAGCTCCCTGAGCCACCCCTCTACCTTCTCGAAGATGCCCGGAATGGAGCTCACCACCAGGAGAGAATTGATCCTTGAAATGGGCGTGAAGGTGATGCCCACACCCCTTCCCGATTTGACAGAGACCTCGAAGGAGGAAAAGATGCGTTCCATCTCCTTGGCGATCTCCGTGACATCGGCGTTGAGGATGGGGTAAATCCGCACTTTGAGGTCGGCGAAGATATCGAGATCGAACAGGGCGATGATGTCCAGGGCCTTTTTGACGTTTGAGGCGAGATCGCCGATGATCAAGATGTTATGGGGGGGATGCTCTACGAGATCGGCCCCGTCGGAGAGAAAGGGTTTGAGCATCTTCGATACTTCGGCCACGGGGATGAACTTCAATGGGACGATCTGAATGACATATCTTCCGTCCGCAACGGTCTTCCCAGGTTCGATCCTTTCGGAGGGAGGGATGGGCAGTTTCTTGGCTTCTCCGAAAGGAACGATCTCATAGAGGTTCTCCTTTTTGACCGCCGTGGCCCCGTTGATCCTCAGGATCGACTGAAAGACGGAGAAGACCTCCTCCGTCGAGATGGGGCTTGTGGTCCGGATGTTGACCACCCCTTTGACCCTCGGGTCGATGACGTAGTTGATCTTCATCACCTCGGCCATCACCCGGATCACCTCGTAGATATCGGCGTTGTCGAAATTGAAGACCACGCCCGCACCCGTTCGGGTCTCCGTCGGCCTTGCAGGAGGGGATGGCAGGGTTGGTGCCGATGAAGACGGGGGTTGGGGTCTTTGGACAGAGGCCTGGGATACGAGCGAAGAGGAGGGAGGGGCGGCCGAAGGCAGAGTCATCGGAACCCCTGGTTGAGCGGGTTTGGATGGGGGGGACTCCTCAGCTTTCGCCCTCGCCGGGGCTTGCGAAATTTTATCGCTTCGGTCCTTATCGCCCGGGACGGGTTTCCTCTGAGAGAGGATCCCTGAACAACCTTCCAAGCTAAGGGTCAGAATTAGGGCTCCGAGGAAAAACCTCGCTCTTGGTATAAGCCATTC